>CBDVAD010000410.1:0-3736 GCA_965371875.1 uncultured bacterium | reverse complement strand
CCAGAGGTAAGGGTGGAATTCAGGTAACAGTCAGCAGCGAACAGTAAACAGAATATCCTGGTTTTGTTTAGATTTTCTGAGTATTTGTGTCAGATTAGTAGTATCAATCCATATGGAATAAGTTTTATTAGAAAATTAATAAAAAAAGCAATTGAAATGATTTTCTGTATTGAATAGTATATACTTAATTAAAATCAATTGGAGGAAATTATGAAAGTAAAAAGAATTGCTTTAGTATTGCTGATAGTCCTTGCTGTAGTACTGTCATCCTGTACAACATTTAAATTATCCGGAACACAGGTAACAAAAGAGATTCCAGCGTATGATTCTGTAGGAACTTTTGATATTACTGTAAAGGTTACTGAATTTCTAGGATCGCCCGGTGGAGTAAACCTTGGAAATGTTACAGCAGACGCTATGGACACAAAGATATATGATGCCATACAGCGTGAGATTCAGAAATTTACCGGCGACGCAGCAGTAAATGTTGTTGTTGAGTACAAAGCGGAACTTTTTGATATCCTTTTTGCAGGGTTTACCTTTGGTATTTATACACCAGCTACAGCTCATGTATCCGGAACAATTGTTAAGTATGACAAATAGGCTGTCTTAAAGGGAGGCTTGCCTCCCTTTAATTTTTATGAAAAAATATTTATTATTAATACTAATCACTGTGGTTATTGTTTCCTGTTATCAGGATAATAATCTTAGAGGCATAGAGGATTCTTTTAAGCAGTTTCTAAATAGTCTTAAAATAGATGACCTTCAGCAGACCGAAAAATTTGTACCTTTTCTTGCAGATTTGGATGAAGCGGAACAAAACATAGTTCTTGATCCGTTTCGTTTACTTAATGAAATATATTATGAACTTGAGATTTCAAAAAATTCTGATGATACTTACATTTTGCGAATAAATACTGGATATTCCGACTCTTTATGGTCTGATATTTTTATACCATACCAGCAGGATATAGAGGATCAATGGGTAATGGCTCCAGTTGTTAAGTCAGTTCAGTTTATTGATATTATACCGGCAAAAAAATAGCCTCACCCAATTTATGTAATCATAAATATAAGAATAATTATTTGACAAATAGATTAGAAAGAGGTAGGCTCTTTACAGATAACAGTATTTTTTGGAGAGTTCCAGTTGATAAAAATTGATGACACCAATTTATCTATAATAAAATTACTACGAGAAGGACGAAAGTCTTATAAGGTTATGGCAGAAGAACTTTCACTTACTGAGAATACAGTAAGGTCACGGGTTAATAAGTTGATTTCTGAGAATGTTCTCAAGATTACCGGATTGATTGATCCGGCTGCTCTCCCTGGACATCAGGTAATTATTGTTGCTCTAAAGCTGGATACAGTTGAATTAAAAGATAAAGCGAAAGAACTCAGCCAGTTAAAAGGGGTAGTTTCTGCCAGTATAACCAATGGAAGATACGACTGTTTTCTCTATGTTCTTCTAAGCGACGAACAGAATTTTGGCTTATCTGATTTTCTTGATGATGAACTTTCCAAAGTAGACCGTATAAAAGATTATGAAACATTTGTTGTTTATAAAAGTGTAAATTTAAAGATACCATATATTATTTGAGAATAACGTAGGGAACGCAGATCTGCGTTCCTTACGTTATAAACACCAGGTACAATCATAATTTATACCAATTCAATTTCCGTGTGATTATCATTGTCAGTGCAAGAATTATAAATAACCCTAGTGATCCAATAAGCAGTGCATAATCTTCTGATGCCAGTGACATATAAAGATACAGATATAGAATAATATTGATTCCAGCCATTAACCCTCCTTTGATCTTGCTCCTGAAAACAGAACCGGTAGAGGCTGCTACCATAAAACTGGAAGATCCTGCTGAGATCAGGTAGGAAATATTGAAATTCAGATGTTCGGAGATAGATATTAGTAATAAAAAGAACATCGAAATTGCAAAGCCTGTAAGGAGATATTGGAAGGGATGTACTTTTGTTCTGGTAAAGATTTCGAATAGGAATAATGCAATAAAGGGTATAAAAATAAACATAAGTCTGTATTTAATTGCTCTGTGATTCTTGAAATACCCATCTATGGGACTAATAAAATTTACACCAAAACTTCCATCGTAAAGATCACTCCAGTCATTCTGATTATCAAGCCATGTTTGTGGGAAATTTCTTGCCAGAGAATGTACGTTCCATTCTGCTGAAAAACCTGTATCTGTCAGATTATGAGATTCAGGAAGGAATGAACCCTGAAAGTTTGGGCTGGGCCAGTTTGAATTGATACTGACATGTGTTTCTTTACCAAGTGGTACGAATAGAAGAGATTCTCCTCCTCTGAGTTCCAGATTAACATCAAATGCATATTTTTGACCCTGTTCCAGAACTATATTAGAGTGAATACCGGATGGAAATATTTCTGATTGGCCTCCACCTCCTGAGAAACTATATTCCTTATTATTCCATTTCATATCTACTCTATGGCTCAGCCCCTTTACATCTCCAAGCCCAAGTATAAGTTCTGCTTCACTCCATAGTATCTCTGAGTCCGGATAATGAAGAGCAGGTATTTCTTCTTCCATGAAGGTGCCTTTTATACTAAACTCCCCGGTATACAATTCAATATTGTATATTCCTTTCTTCCTCATTTCCGACTGGACTTCACCGAATATTATCAATTCATCAGGAAGTATATGCAGGTAGTGCCTGCGTCCAATCAGTTCTTTTTTTCCTTCAAAAACTTCTGTATAGTATTCAATAACTGGTATCACCAATACTGGTCCGCTGATATACTGCCATCCACCCCACATATCTATAACTTCTTCTTTTACCATATACATTCTATTTTCCCTTTCAGCCAGTAAAGACTTTATCTGTCCTACCGGAATTAGAATGAGCAGTCCAAGAAATAATGTAACCACACCTTTAAATGCAACTGATCCTGTCCAGTTTTTTAATTGACTTCCCAGTTCCTGTTTCATAATATCCTCCGTTTATAAATATGCTGATAATTTATCAGTTATATATGGAGATCATGATACAGAATTGTGACAAAGTTATGACATTGTGATATTTTATTCATATGGATATTGCAGTAGTCGATGATGAGGCCGATCTTAGAGAGACAATTATTTTTGCCCTTGAAAAAGAAGGTTATAATGCCAGAGGATACAGGAATGGGCTGGATGCCTGGTCAGAGTTTAATATAAAGCTTCCGGATCTGGTTCTCCTTGATGTAACCATGCCGGAAATGGATGGCCTTGAACTTTGCAGAAGGCTTAGATCTGTGTCGGATACCATTCCCATACTTTTTCTCTCATCCAGGGATGAGGAGATTGACAGAATCCTTGGACTTGAGCTTGGAGGAGATGATTACATGTGTAAACCCTTTTCTCTCAGGGAGCTGCTTGTAAAGATAAAAATATTATTCCGTCGTTATTCGGCCAGAAATACAGTAAATCTAAATGGGGTAAAAATTCATAGGGGGCATTTGCTTCTGGATATAGATAAGTTTCTTGCTTTCTGGAAAGGAGGTATAATTGATCTGACTGTAACTGAATTCAGTCTGTTGAAGTTTCTGGCAGACTCTCCCGGGATTGTAAGAACAAGGGCTGCACTTATTGGACACATATATCCTGAAGGAACATATGTGTCAGAAAGAACAATAGATACTCACATAAAACGTCTTAGAAAAAAAATTGAATTACTGGATATTGATTTTGAAGAAATTGAA
>CBDVAD010000409.1:0-3738 GCA_965371875.1 uncultured bacterium | reverse complement strand
ACCATTGATGGGAAGATATTAAAAGAAGGTGATACAATTACACTGAATGTCCCCCACTATGGTGACCCCCATATTTATTTTGGTGAAGCAGAGTTAATCGAACCAAATCCTGAAGGATCCGGACTTCTGGAGTTTGTTGGTATAATTAAATCCAGTCTTGGAGACTTTCATGTAAGAGTAAATGCAGATAAAGCCAGAGATGCCAGTTTAGCTCTTAAGTTTGGAGCAGATGGGATTGGTCTTTGTCGAACAGAACATATGTTTTTTGATGCAAAAAGAATAAATGTTTTTAGAAGAATGATTATTTCCAATACTTCAGGTGAAAGAGTGAAAGCACTTAAAAAGCTGAAAGCTATGCAGAAAGATGATTTTTATCAAATTTTCAAAGTTATGAATGGCAAGGAAGTTACTATTCGTCTGCTTGATGCGCCATTACATGAATTCCTTCCACATAACAAAGATGAAATGCAGCTTTTTATTAATTTTATGAAAAATGAAAAAGATGCCAAAAATGTTACTGTTAAAGAAATTTCTGAGAACATGGATAATTTACGTGAATTCAACCCCATGCTTGGTCACAGAGGATGCAGAATTGCAGTTTCATATCCTGAAATCTATGAGATGCAGATGGAAGCTATTTTTGAAGCTATCTATAAGCTGAAAAGTGAGGGAGTAAAGGTTAGACCGGAGATTATGGTTCCTCTTATCATGAATGAAGATGAACTTAAACTTATTATTTATGGAAAGAAAATTGAGGGTCAAACTTACAAGGGATTAAAACAGATTGAACTTGATCTCAGAAAAAAACTCAAAGCTCCAAATGTTCCTTATAGATTCGGTACAATGATAGAGCTTCCTGTTGCAGCTCTTGCAGCAGGAGAGATTGCAAAGTATGCAGAGTTTTTCTCTTTCGGAACAAACGATCTGACACAAACAACAATTGGACTTTCAAGAGACGATTATACTTCGTTCATGCCTGATTATACCTTATTCGATATTATTGATGGAAATCCTTTTATTAAGCTTAATAAGCATGTTAAAGAGCTTGTTCATATTGCTGTAAAAAGAGGTAGTATGACGAGGCCTGGAATAACAAAGGGATTATGTGGAGAACATGGTGCTGTTCCGGAAAACATCAAGTTCTGTATGAATGCAGGACTTAATTATGTATCATGCAGTGTCTATTCTGTTCCTATTGCACTGCTTGCGGTAGCTCAGGAAACAATTAAAAATAATTGAAACAATCTGTAGGGAACAGGCATGCCTGTTCCCTACGCGTTATTCCTACCAAATACCGAAATTACCTACTGCTTCAATTATTTTGACAGTTGCTTTCCTTGCATCAGATTTTGGTACTCCTGCTTCCTTGCTTAATGTCTGGGTAAAAAAAGTTGCTAATGTTTCAAATACATCAGGGAGATTATAAAAAACAAGCGAAAAGTTAGTACCTGTGGGGCTAAGCACTGTAAATGAAGAGTAAGTGATTACAGCTTTTTTGCTTACCATTACTTTCGTTTGATTACCTGCAGTAAAAATTTCAAGTTCAGAAAATCTTTGAGCAACCTGATGTTTCATATCACGAAGATAGGGTTCTTCATATTTTTTGGCATAAGTTGCAGGTTCAACAAGAATAAATAGTTTATTACCGTCAGTCTGGAAAGTAAGCCCTTCCTCAGTTGCATATATGCTTTTTACACCATTATAAGCAACTATTTCGTAGATTGAATACTTACTTCTTTCATTAAAAAATGATGAGACAATATATCCGCCTTCCTTGGGCAGTTTTCCCTCTTTAAAAGCCTGAAACAGATCTAATGCTTTTACAGCCATGCGTACTCCTCCTGTGTTTAAATTATAGATAGAAAGTTAACAAAATAGCAAGAAATTTATTTATTTTTGTACTCTTCCGCCCTAGCAAAAAATTGTTCAGCAAAATTTTCAATACCTTTTTTCTGATATATCATTGCAATATTATGATATACCCTCCAATCCTTGGAATTTTCATTTAGAGTTTTTCTGAATGCTTTTAAAGCCTCATCGTACTGTTTTTCCTTATAACAAAGGACCCCTTTTATTAGAAAAAGATCAATAGATGGGTTGGCTAAGAATAGTAGTGCATTATCAATTAGTTCGATGGCCGGAACGGTTCTTCCTGAATGATCGAGACAATAAACAAGGGCACGTAGAAAAACTTCGTTTTTAGGCTCTTTTACTAATAGTTGCCTGTAAATCATAACAGCTTCATCCCATTTACTGGTTAAACGGTATGAATTTGCCAGTATACGCGATAAACCGTAGCTATCCGGGAGAGATGGAAGTATTTTATTTATTTCTACTATTGTTTCGGGATATTTTTTCAGTTTATATAAAAGATGAATATAATTTTTGCTTATTTTCGAGTTATCGGCAATTAGTAAGATATTTTTATAGGTATTAAGCAGCTTTTTATTATTCCCGGTACTTTTGTAAATTCCAATTAAATTTGAATATGGATCTTTAAAGTCACTGTTAATCTTTATCGCTTTTAAAAACCATTTTTCTGCAAGTTCCTGCAGATCCCCTCTGATATATTGTTCTCCAAGAGCAGTAAACAGATAACAATCCGGATCATTTTTTCTAATCTCTTCCTGAATTGCTGTTATTGTATCAGTTGGATCATAATCCAGTTTACACATACACATGGCATTGTAATATGAACTTGTGGAATTATCCGGATCGCTGACAGAAATCTTTTTTAATTCGATCATCATCAACTCATATTCCTGTTTCATCCAGAGTAATAATGAAAGACCATACCGTCCTTCCAGTCTGGTTCTATCAAGTTTTATAGCCAGTTTGTAGTGATTTTCAGCAATTTCAAACTTATTAAGCTCCCTGTTTGCTTCTCCAAGTAAAAGGTGCAGATCTATACTATTTTTATTGCTGTGGAGAGCTGTATTTCCATAATAAACTGCTTTATTAAAGTTTTTTTTATTAAAATACTGAAATGCCAGATAAGAGTTTTCTTCTATTTCCGGCTCAATATTAAGTTTTTTTAGTTCCTGTGCTGCAATATCTTTCTTTCCTACCTTATGCAGTAGAACAGCTCTTCTATACAACAGAAGATTATCTGAAGGTGAAAATTCCAATGCTCTATCATAAAAAGCAAGTGCTGTTTTATAATTACCATTCTGTCTTTCTATCATTCCCATATATATATAGGGAAGAATACTTTTAAAATTATTATCAATTAAAAATGAGAACATCTGAGCAGCTAATTCAGTATTTCCGGATTTAAAGTTACTGACTCCACGTACAAAGAGCGTTCCAAGATAGATTTTATATATACCTGTATTATTTTTAGTTGATTCAGCGGCTTTGGAAAGATAGGTAATTGCTATATCGGATCTGCCAGCCTTTAGATAGGCGATACCAAGAAAACCATTTGCATGCATAGATTCCGGATGTGAATTAACTGCTTTTTTAAGATGAAAAATTGCATTTTTCGGAAATCCCAGGGTTAAAAGAGATCTGCCCAGAAAAAAATTACCTGCAGCGGAATCAGGGACAATTGTAAGATAATGACGAAGAACCTGTACTGCCTCCTGCATTTTACCCTGTCCATGATAGCTTCTGCCAAGGAATAGATAAGCTTCAGGTATTTCCTGACTTTCTTTAATAAGATCAGAAAATATTATGGAAGCTTCTTCATACTTTCTGTTTCTGCCTAAATCTAATGCTTTTTCAAATTTAATTCTT
>CBDVAD010000408.1:0-3740 GCA_965371875.1 uncultured bacterium | reverse complement strand
GTCTCCGGGACTGGGCAAAACGCCTATTGCGCAATGAAATAAAACGCACCTACTATAATCACATTACGGCTAAAGAAATAAAAGCAGTCATAGGTGATGAAATATGGAATAGTTACTATAAATTTTGTTTCGAAAGGAACCCATGGGACAAGGTACTTTCTCATTATTACTGGCATTACAAAACGGAACCTCGCCCTTCTATACTCGAGTACCTGGATTCTCATATACCCGAGAAAATACAAAAACACGGCATTCGCTCCTATAGCATTGACGACAAAGTGGCTGTAGATAAAGTTTATCCATTTGAAAGTCTTACAGAGTCAATTAATCATATACGATCACATTTAAATATAACTGAAGAACTAACCTTGCCGAAAACAAAGACAGGTACACGAAAAGATAAACGCTCATACCAGGAGATTTTAAGCATAGAGGAAAAAGAAAAAATAGCTGATATTTCTAAAGCCGATCCTTTCCAAGGGTCGGCTTTTTAAATTTTTATGTAGGGATTTTGTATGGACGGCTTTGAATATCTTAGATCATTTATTATTAGAGACTCGGAGATAATTAAAAGTCTGGAAGAGATTAGTTTAGGAAGAACAGATATTCAGCCTTCTGTTGAGCCAGAGTTGGGGAAATTCCTTGGTCTGATTATAAGGCTGACAAATGCAAAGAAGGTCCTTGAAATCGGCAGTGGAATAGGTTATTCCACTTTATGGCTGGGAGAAGCTGTTAAGGCAACATCCGGAAAGGTTGTAACAATTGATAATCATGAAAGAACACACAAGGAATTTGTTAAAAACATAAATGATGCGGGTCTTGGTAAGTGGGTAGAAAAAAAACTGGGCAATGCAGAAGATCTTATTGTGGATCTTGAAGATGAATGGGATATTGTCTTTCAGGATGGAGGTAAGTACCTCTATCCAATACTTCATGATAAGATAGTTCGTTCAACAAGGAACGGGGGATTGATTATTGCAGATGATACTTTATTTAAGGTAAATAGAGAGGTGAGAAAAGGCCTGGGAAACTATATGGATGAGTATAATAAAATGGTATTTGCTGATACCAGATTATATTCTACTATACTTCCTGTTGGTCATGGTATAACTCTCTCATTAAAGACAGGATCTGATAATGAATAAAATTAGAAAAGTTGTTCGCTCTGAAGTAATGGGGTTTTGTATGGGTGTAAAAGCCGCCATGCAAAAGGTCGATGATCAGATAGCGCTGAATGGCAGCAATAATCTTTTCACCTACGGGCCTCTTATTCATAATCCTCAGGTTATAGCCAGGCTTGAATCCCAGGGTATAACTGCCATTGAATCTCCTTCCAAAGGGACCGGAGGGACAATAATCATAAGAGCCCATGGTATCCAGCCCGAAAAACGGCAAAAATTTGTAGATGCGGGTTTCAGTATTGTTGAAGGTACCTGTCCCAGAGTTCTCCATTCTCAGAAAACAGTTAGTCAGTACAGCAGGGACGGCTGGTTTGTGGTGATTGTAGGAGATAAGGGGCATGGTGAGGTTAAGGCAATAGTTGGTTGTGCAGATAATTATGAGGTTATTTTATCTGAGTCTGAAGCTGAAATGGTCAATCTCTCTAAAAAAACACTTGTTATTGCTCAGACTACTCTTTCTAAAGGTGAATATGATACTATATGCCGGATTCTGGAAAGAAGAGAGCCAAATATAAAAATTATAAAAAGTATATGCCCTGCAACCAGTCAGCGACAGGATTCTTTGAAGCAGCTGACAACACAGGTTGATGCAATTATTGTTATTGGCGGAAAGAACAGCGCTAATACTAAAAGGCTTCATTTAAGTGCTCTCAAATTCGGAATACCCTCATGGCATGTTGAGGATGCCAATGAGCTTCCGGATGAAATATACAGCTTTGAAACAGTAGGTATAACTGCAGGGGCATCAACCCCGGACTGGATGATTGATAAAATTGAAAAGGCCCTAATGGATAATAGAACAAGTATTGACAACTGATATAGATTTTCGCATTATTGAGCCGGAGGATAAAGATGGCAGATATTAGCATTGAAAAGATAAGGCATTCCATGGCACATGTTATGGCAGAAGCAGTTACGGGCATGATTCCTGGAACAAAGGTAGCTATTGGTCCTTCAATTGATAATGGATTTTACTATGATTTTGATCTCCCCCGCCCTCTGTTAGAGGAGGATCTGGAGGAGATTACCGTAAGAATGAAGGAGATTATTAACGGTAAGTATGATTTCAGCAAGAAAGTAGTAAGCAGGGACGAGGCTCAGAAGATGTTTTCTGATGAAAATTATAAATTAGAGCTTCTGAGGGCAATTCCTGAAGATGAGGATGTTTCTCTTTACAGTCAGGGCAATTTTACTGACCTGTGTCGTGGCCCTCATGTTGAAAATACTTCCCAGCTTAATGCAGGAGCTTTCAAGCTCCTTTCTATAGCAGGCGCATATTGGAGGGGCAAGGAAACTAACCCCATGCTGACAAGGATCTATGGAACTGCATGGAAAAACCCTAAAGAGCTTCGTCTTTATCTTAAACAGAGAGAGGAGATGGAGAAAAGGGATCATCGTAAGCTCGGAAAGGCCCTTGATCTCTATTCAACTCACGAAGAAGCAGGTCCGGGATTAATTTACTGGCATCCAAAGGGAGCCAGGATAAGGCTGGCAATTGAGGATTACTGGAGAGACGTTCATTACCGGAATGGATATGAGCTCCTCTATACACCACATATAGGTAAAGCATGGCTTTGGGAGACATCAGGTCATCTGGGGTTCTACAATGAGAGTATGTACAGCCCTATGGAAGTTGATGAGAATGACTATTATATGAAACCGATGAACTGTCCGTTTCATATTATGATATATAAAACAGATATTAGATCGTATAGGGAATTGCCTTTAAGATGGGCAGAGCTCGGAACAGTTTACCGATACGAAAAGTCAGGTGCTCTTCATGGCCTGCTCAGGGTCAGAGGATTTACTCAGGATGATGCGCATATTATTTGTACACCATCCCAGGTAGAGGATGAGATTGTTGAGGTCCTGAGGTTTTCCCTGGATATGTGGAAGGCATTTGGTTTTACAAACATCAAAGCATATTTGTCAACCCGGCCCGAGAAGTGTGTTGGTGACGAAGAGAGTTGGAGTAAGGCTACAATGTCTCTCGAAAAAGCAATACAGGCAGAAGGGCTTGAATATGAAACAGATGAAGGTGGCGGTGCTTTTTATGGACCTAAAATCGATCTGAAAATCAAGGATGCAATTGGGCGCGAATGGCAGATGACAACTATTCAGTTTGATTTTAATCTTCCTGAACGTTTTGATATGAACTTTGTTGATAGTGATGGGAAAGAAAAGCGTCCATATATGATACACAGGGCACTTCTTGGATCTATTGAGCGATTTTTTGGTGTACTGATTGAGCATTATGCAGGGGCTTTCCCTGTCTGGCTTTCTCCTGTTCAGGTAAGGATAATCCCTGTTGCTGAAACATTTAATACCTTTGGAGATGATATTCTTAAGAAATTGAAGCTGGGTGGTATCAGGGCAGAAATAGATAAATCTGACAGCCGGATGAATGCAAAAATCAGAAATGCTCAGAAAGAAAAGATTCCATATATGATCATTCTTGGTGAAAAAGAGGTGGAGTCGAATTCAATATCATTAAGACTCCGGACCGGTGAACAGACAAATGGTATTCCTGTTGACAAGTTTATTACTGATACCCTTGAA
>CBDVAD010000407.1:0-3759 GCA_965371875.1 uncultured bacterium | reverse complement strand
GCTTTGTTTTGATTGGGATTTTAACACCATACATGTGGAAATATAATCGATCAAATGTGAGCAGGCCGTGAGGATATGATTCGGGATCGATTTCCAGATCCCTCAGAACTTTTGGTGTGATCCACCCTGCACATAGCTTCAGTCTGGGGAATTTCTGTTTGTCAATGATAATGACATCGAGACCTGCCTGTTTAAGCTTCCATGCACAGGTGGACCCGGCCGGTCCACCCCCGACAACGATGCATTCCTTTTCGGTCATAATAGAACTCATGTTTAACTGATCCTGCAGTGTGGCTGGTCTCTGTGAGGTTTGCTCATTACAATCTGCCAGAGTTGATTATCTCTTGAACGAAATACACCGGCACAACTCAGAAGGTAATACTTCCACATGCGAAAGAACCGTTCTCCATAATGAGGTTTGAGATCAGTCCATGCCTGTTCAAAATTATGATACCATGCCATGAGGGTCTGATCGTAATGGGGACCGATATTATGCCAATCCTCCATGATGAACAGTCTCTCCATTGAACTTCCCAGCTGAGAAATGGAAGGCAGCATACTATTGGGAAAGATATATTTGATAGTCCATGGATTACATGTAGATGAGCTGACATTCCCCCCAATGGTATGGATAAAGGCAATCCCGTCATCCTTCAGTGTCCGGTTCACTACCTCCATGTAGGTCTGATAGTTCTTGCAGCCTATGTGCTCCATGATGCCGATGGAGATCACCCTGTCATAGATTCCGCTGATATCACGGTAATCCATTAACTTGATCTCAACGGGAAGATCCTTGTATCGTTCGTTTCCTAATTCATACTGCTGACTGGAGACCGTAACACCTGTGACTCTGACTCCATATTTCTCTGCTGCATAGCCGGCAAAAGATCCAAAACCGCACCCAATATCCAGTACATGCATTCCGGGCTGCAGGTTGATCTTCTGACACACCAGTTCCAGTTTGGCTTCCTGTGCCTCATCCAGATTGTTTGCGTTTTTCCAATAGCCGCAGGTGTAGTTCATTCGTTTATCCAGCATGACTTTAAACAGATCGTTGCCAATATCGTAGTGCTGTTCACCTATCTGGTAGGCACGACTGGATTTCTGTAGATTGAACATTTTTGATCTTAGTACCGGCCATAGCAGTTTCCAGTTGTTTTTTAGTTTAGATTCCGGATCCGCTCTCATAATCCTGTCAAAGAACTGGTCCAGAGCTTCACAATCCCACCAGCCGTCCATGTATGACTCACCTGAACCCAGGGGTCCCTCTGTGAGAACCCGCTGGTAGTATCTGTTATCATGAATTTGAATATCGAAGGGTTCATTCCCATTGACTGTGATCCCGGCTTCGGACAGTATTTCCCGAATGAAGATCCCGGCTTTATCCAATGCCATTTTGACCTCCCCCTGACCTTGTTTGCCTGGAAGTTGCCCCTACTTCAGAACCGACACTGTTAATGTTAAGTATAACCACCTGTTAACAGTCCAGACTATCATGGTTTTTGTAATATATTTAAGTTAACTATTTTCTGGTCTAACCGTCAAGAAATTGCTGTTACTACTTTGGTTTTATTTATGGGCGTATCCCTGCGTAGCAGGGATACGCCCAAAAGATATAAAAGAATAATAATACCTGAATTTGCAATGTCTTCGAAGCAACTTTACTATAAGTGGAATTTCCTCATGATTTTTTCACGAATCCGGGGAGAGATAAGAAGATGGAGGAAGAGAAGAATTCCTGCCAGTGGAAACAGAGTTGTGATAACAGGAATGGACCATGTCAGGTGCAGGCTTACTCCATAATAAAGATCTCTGATAAGTTCCAGAGAGATACATGCCAGGGCTCCGGCAGCGAGACTGTAGGCAGGAATATTTAAACCACGACGGCGTGTGTGCCGAATCATCAGCCTTAGAATAAATAGCCAGATCATAGTATTTATGCAGATAACCAAACCTAAATTCCAGAACCAGCCGATTGTTCCATTGAGGCTGTCTAAAATATAGAGGAATACTCCTGTTGTAATACCCAGGCCCAGGAAGTTGAGAAGAAAACCTGGAATAAACCTTAATAAAAAGAAGAAGAAAACAATAACTGCCAGATTGCTGACAATTACATATTGTGACCAGCCGAGTGCCCCTGAAAAGTAATGATCCTGAATTCCGAAAATCAATGAAAGTACTATCAGAGAAAAGGCAATTCCCATATATACAAATACCCGGGCCTCTTTCCAACGTCTCCGGTTCTCTGCCTGTTTTATACGGTAGCGATTGAGAAGGTGTTTTTCTCTCTGTATGGAATTTTCTTCGGGTTCCTCTACATTTGGAATAGGAAATGAACACAATGGGCAGGAAGGACGGTTTTTTTTCACCTGGACACCGCATTTGGGACAGTAGGGCATGGCTTCTCCTATAATAACACTCAATTGAAATTTAGAGAATTTCAGAATAATAATAGTGGTGTTTTAATTATTTCTCAATAGTTTACATCAATCCGGACAGGTATTCCCTCCTTTCTTAACCGGGAGAAAAATCTTCGTTCCACTTCCCTGTTCTCCGTTAACGATCCAAATGTGATAAATAAATGATTGTCATAAGAGATGCATCCTGCCTTAATAAGTGTTCCCTGGCTGGGAGGTACCAGTATATGAACTTCCTTCACCTTCTCTGCCGTCTCCGGGGGAAGTTTAAAATTACCAAGGTTGGAGAATCCTCCACTGTACTGCCTCTCACCAAGATGATAGAAGAAGAAAGGAAAGAAAATTCTTTTTAATACCAGGGGGACCAGACGAATACTCATGGCCCGTTCCAGATTAATATTTCTTTTAAACTGCTGACTGATGTATCGTCGATCCACCTGGAGACTCATGAAGTTTTTTACATGAGATAGAATTTCAGAAAAACTGAAATGACCTATCCGGCTGTCAATCATCGGTGTAAGAGTAACAAAGAAATTTCTCAAAGTTTTTGATGGATAAAGACGGCGGAGATCTACAGGTACATTGAGAACTATGGGTGCCGGCTTCCAGTTATTGTCCTGTATCATCTCTGTAAGAACTGCAATATATCTTGCGGCAAGCCATTGGGTCAGAGATCCCCCATCAGCCTTTGCTCTGGAAAGAACCTCTTTTAAGGGTACGATTCCTGTTGTGGAATAGTATATCCCCGGTAAGACCTTTGGAAATGACAGGTGGAATGCGGTACTCCCTTTTTTTGGTGGAGGAACAGAAGGGTCAAAGTGTTTATTATAAGCATCCTCCCACTCTTCTTTACCTGGTGGTTTTCGGAGATTAAATTCATCCTCCTCTTCGGAGTCCACTTCAAAGTAGCTGTTTAAGAGAGCCTTTAAAAAAACAGTACCTCCATAACCATCAGACAGGGCATGAGTCATTTCCAAAGATAATAGATTATCTTTGTAGTAGATTTGAATTGGATGAACAGCCCAGCGTCTTTCATACCGGGTGCAGGGGTAGTGGCCATCCTCCTGTACCGGGGTAAGCCTTGTGGTTTTTTCAAAGTAGTACCAGAAGAAACCAGGTTTCAGGAGAACCTGAAAGTATGGAAATCGTGGTAGAATTCTTTTAACTGCTTCCCTGACCCTTAAAGGGTCCACTTGTTCTGTAAGAACTGCAGTGAGTCTGAATAGAGTTGTCTGCTGATTTGATCTGATAAGAGGGTAAGCCTTTCCCGTATTATCCAGACGATGCCAATCGGTATAATTGTTTGATTTGCCAGTGAGGTTCATTTCTGTTACTATACTAT
>CBDVAD010000406.1:0-3773 GCA_965371875.1 uncultured bacterium | reverse complement strand
ACCGCAGACTCTGTAGATGCTGATAATTCTGTCTCATCCAGCACAATAATTTTTCCGCTGCTGTCGGGAAAAAGACTGAGTCCCAGATCCAGTCCGCGTAATTCTCTTACTGCATTCTCTTCTGTGAGAGAAAAACATACCTGACAGGCACTATTTTCATAAATGAAATCTGTTTCTCCCTGTGGTGTTCGGAAAAAGGAAAGGGGAGTATTCCCCATGCGTATCAGATCAAGAAATACAAGGTTTTCAAATGCTTTTCCTTTATCTGACGGGAAACTTTTTACATGATTATAAATTCCGCTGTCAACCAGATACACTTTTTTTAAGCCAGTGTTTCCTTTATTCCTGTTGTTTATAAAATAGACGAAAAATGAATCTTCAAAATACTTAAGATACAAATGGAGAGTATCTTTAGAGACCTTTAATCCCTGACTTTTAAAATCATTAAACCACTTGTTTATACTGATCTCTTTTGTAAATGATTGAACCAGTTTCCAGAACAGTTTATCGATAATATTGATATTCTTTACCGAATATCTCTCAATGATATCTCTGAACAACATTACATCCAGATAGGAAGATAACAGATTCGATTTTGTTTCATCCTTTTCACTTAAAACAACTTCAGGGAAGCCCCCCCATTTAAGAAAATCCATTAGGAGATTAACCGTTACCGCCCTTTGTTTTGTAGTAAGGTTTCCTCCGGTTACAGTGTTAACACCCTTAAATTTCAGATACTCCGGAAAGTTCAATGGATATAAATAGAAATTCATCACTTTACCCCGAAGTACAGAAGAAAGATCCTCCACAATCATTTTAGATGATGATCCTGTTATGAATATCTTATAACCTTTATTCAGCAGTAATTTCAGCCCCCTTTCAAATCCTGCTATTTCCTGTATCTCATCAAAAAAAAAGTATGGTTTGTAATCCGGAAAGAGTTCATAATATGCTGTAAGAGTCAGCTCGAAATCCGCCGGTTTATAGTCTTCCACTGAAACTTCGGAGAAATCAATAAAAACAATTTGCTCCTTCTGAAGATCAAGTTCACCAGTTATCTGTTTTAGAAAATATGTTTTACCAGCTCTCCTGGGGCCCAGAATGGCCACAATCTTTTCAAGTCTATCCAAATCCTTATATGGGAGTGTTTTATCTCTGGGAATATATTTCCGCATCCATACTATTTCCTGATTATCCAGTATAATTTGTTTTAATCTTTCCTTATCCATAAGGACATATTATCACAAACTATCCCTATAAACAAGGATAGTTTGTGTTTAAAATAAAAATGGAACAGACATTTAAAATCGCGGCTAAGATTCCCGGACCCGGTCCGGTACATGAAGAATCTCTCTCGGCTTGCTGCCGTTGGGAGGACCAACTATTCCCCGGGCTTCCATCTCTTCCACTATCCTGGCAGCCCTGTTATAACCAATCTGCAGACGGCGCTGCAGGTACGAAGCAGAAGCCTTACCGGCGGTAACAACTGTCTCGACAGCCTTGTCCATTAATGGATCATTGGTACTGTAACTTCCTGTATCCGTTGTATCCTCACCCTCATCATCGTAAAAAATCTCGTCATCGATATAATCGGGTTCACCAAGGCTCTTTATATATTCAGTTACTGACTCAACCTCAGAATCCGAAAGAAAGGCTCCCTGAATTCGTGTTAAAGAGGGGTCCCAGGCAGAGGAAAAGAGCATATCCCCCTGACCCAGAAGTTTATCTGCACCGGCTGTATCCAGTATTATCCTGGAGTCGATTTTATTGGAAACCATGAAGGCAATCCGGCTGGGAATATTTGCCTTGATCAGACCGGTAATTACATCTATAGAGGGCCGCTGGGTTGCCAGTACAAGATGGATTCCAACAGCCCTTGCCATAGCGGCAAGACGGGCTAAAATTGATTCCAGCTCCTTTCCGGATGTTGCAATAAGGTCGGCGAACTCATCTACGACAACTACAATGTACGGCAGTTTTTTTGTTGCAATTCTGTTACGTATAATTTTTTTATTATAGGACCGTATGTCCCTTACTCCCATGGAGTCGAGGAGGGCATAACGCTGTTCCATAATATAGATACAGTACTGAAGCGCCTGAAACGCTCTTTTGGGTTCTGTAATTACGGGTGTCAGCAAGTGTGGTATATCGTTGTAAAGTTTAAGCTCTACAATTTTTGGATCTATTAAAATGAGGCGGACCTGATCCGGTGTCCGTTTATAGAGTATTGAACAGATAAGGGCATTAACACAGACTGATTTACCTGAACCTGTGGCACCGGCTATTAGAAGATGTGGTGTTTTAACAAGATCGATAATCTGTGTGTTCCCTGTAATATCTTTTCCTATAGCTACGGGTATTTCAGTTTTGGGGTCCTGGAACTTATCATCGTTAAGCATCTCTTTAAAAGAAACTATGGCCCTTTCCTTATTGGGAATCTCTATACCTACTGCATGTTTTCCCGGAATAGGAGCAACAATTCTTACCCTGGAAGCAGCCAGGCGCATGGCTATGTTATCTGCTAAATTGGCAATCTTCGATAATTTAACCCCAGGGGCAGGAAGTATCTCGAACATTGTTATAACAGGGCCCTTCTGTATCCCTGTTACTTCCGCCTTAATTTTAAACTCTTCAAGGGTCTCTTTAAGTACTCCTGCAGCTAGTCTGGTCTGATCATCAATGACCCAATAGTGTCCGTCTGCATAATCATTAAGAATATTTTTTGTCGGAACACTGTAATTAGCGTATGTAAACTTCTTTTTTGTTTTTACTGCTTTTCCTTTAATTGTCTCACTGTCCAAAGAATTTTCAGAAGAATCATCAGTATTGATAAGGTGACCTTCTCCTACCCCTGAAAACACTTCATCCTCAGGGTCTGCTTCATCATAAGTATCGTATTCATTTATATCTTTCCCTTCGGCAAGCTCTCCTCTGATGAGTTCAGGAACTGGAAATTCCGAATAGGTATCCACCGCCTCAAGTTCAGCATAGTCATCGTCTCCGCCGGCCCTTTCCAGTTCTTCTTCAGTATTATCCTCGCCATAATCAATGGAAAAATCCCTTTCACTTTCTGAATATTCAGTGGGGATCGATTTGAGATTATTGAGAGGACGCAATTCAGGTAGATCCACAGAAGTATTGGCAAAAGGATTTTCAGGAAACTTTGTATTATCTCCTGCTTCCAGGCGGTCAGAAAGTATGCCGGTAAGAAGAATTGCAGGAGTTGAATAGTTATACTCAGCCTGATTTGAATTATCTGTAATTTCACTGGATATATTATCCGGTTCTTTTATATCTTCTTCCAAATTTCCGGAATTACTGATGGACATTTTCATACTTAAAATATAAATCAAGAGGCTTTCAACTAAAAAGAAAAGGAAAAGAAGAAAAGAACCCTCTTTTCTTCCCATAATGTCAACAATAAAGAGGACTGGTGGAGAACTATCTATCTCCAGAAAGGTTTTTAAAAACAAAACCAGGGTTAAAAAAGGGAGAATAGTAGATGTAAGAAGAATTACCCATTTACTGTGAAACCTCTTCCTGAAAGCCAATATTGCTGCTGTAAAAATATATAATGGAATGTAAAATGACACATAAGTAAAACTCTCTTTCAGAAAATCGCCAGGCGCATTATTAATCCCGTAAAAACTTAAACTTAAAGCTGCAAGAAAAAATACACTAACAAAGCCGAGTACAGCTGCTGAATAATATGACAATCTACCTTTATACATGAGTCTCCCTTATTTAGTTTATCGGGTTGATTTAAGAAAACT
>CBDVAD010000405.1:0-3783 GCA_965371875.1 uncultured bacterium | reverse complement strand
GGCAACAGGGGTTCGACTCCCCTAGGAGATGTAGCCTTTGTTAGAAGAAAAACTCTTCTGACAAAGGCTTTTTTTTTGTTCTCATGTGTTATAAGATGACAATTATTCAACTCGTATGAGGTAACTATGAACAAGAAGTTAATTTCAACAGCGCTATTATTATTAGTAATGACATTTTCAGGAGTTTCCCTGTTTTCCCAGAGCATAAAGGGTCTTAGTCTGGGTGGATCAACCGGACTTATTACAACCCCAACCGGAAGAATAGGATGGGAGCAGTCATCTGATCTTGGTCTGGATATTGGATATCATTTTTCTACGGACAGAGATTTTAGAAGTAATGAAAATATTATTAACGTCGCCTTCAGTATGTTTAAAAAATTTGAAGCAGGGGTCACGTTCGATTCTCAGCCGGTAGATGATACTTCAGATATTCTTATCTTTGGGAAATATCAGATTTTTAACGACGAACAATCCGGAATGGCTGTAGGTGCCAATTTACAGCTTCTTGATTTTACTTCAGATACTACAGATCGTACTTATAGTCAGGTTTATTTAGCATCAACTTATTCCGGTAATTTAATGGAGATACCGGCTTCTACAACAATAGTGTTTGGAAAAACATTTGATATTGATGCAGGTTTGAATAATCAGATAGACTTTTCAATGGGATTTGATTTGGCTCTTTTCCCAAAAGTATTTAATGGGTATGTCCGCTGGATTAGTGAGTTTGCAAATTATTCATACAGTGTAGATTCAATAATTACAAATGCCGATGCACGGGGTGCGTTTAATACGGGTATGCGAATTGATATTCTTGGTGGCAGCTCCTACAAACTTGTCATAGATGCAACACTGATGGATGTGTTTGATGAAGGGATAGATAAGTTTGCTATTGGCGGAACATTCGGACTTTCTTTGAGGTAAGGCTTATGAATAAAATTGTACTTAAGTCTGAAGACCTTGATTGGTATCTGACTGAAGATGACAGAAATAATATTAAACAACTTGATGATTTTTATGCAGAAGCTACTGTTTCTTTCGAAATTCTTTCTTCTTCTCATAATGAAGAACGTTTAAAAAAAGAAAAGGAACGTCTTATAGGTTTGTATGATTCTATGGGGCAGTTAATGCAGGAAATAGCCTCCAAAGAGGATCATCTCCACATTTATCCTTTTGATACCCCTTTCGAAAACCATGGTGAGGCTTCAAGGTTAATTGCAAAGTTACGGAATATGAAGACTCAGCACCAGGAGTTTGTATACTATATACAAAGAGCCTATGAGCTGCTTTTTAATCTTGCCTATGGCGAAAAAAGTAAATCCGGTAAGAAAAATTATCTGATTATTGATACACCTGTAACATATCCTGTTCAAAACTATGCTGTACATAAAATTCCTGATGTTGATCACCTGGTTGAGAATACAGTTATGTGTGTCATGCTCCGGGGGGCTCTTCTTCCTTCTATGATAATGAGTAAAGAAATTGAAGAATATTCATCTTCCAACTATGTTACTCCCTTTGCCCTGTTTAAGATTAAAAGAGATGATTCCAAGAGAGAGCATAATATGGAATATGTGCTGGATCTGGATAAGTCTTTCTATGATCTGGATGAACTGAACGGTAAAGATTTGATCTTTGCTGATCCTATGAGTGCCACTGGCGGGAGTCTTGTTACTAATCTGAAGTTTATACTTGATCAGGGAGTAAAACCTAATTCAATAAAATGTTTCAACGTTATATCAGCTTTAAAGGGTTCTCTCAGGGTAATAAGGGCGATTGAAAATGTTGAGATATACACACTCTGGATGGATCCTGTTTTAAATGATATGGCATACATAGTTCCCGGGCTTGGTGATGCCGGTGATCGTCTGAATGGTGAGGATGAGAGTGATTATCCCCGGAATATTATTCAGTTGATCGCTGATTACGGTACAAATATTGCTTCTCTTTACCGGGCACAGCTCCGGAAAATAGAAGAAACCGTACTGGGGTAATTTTGGGTTGTAAGATGAGAGGTATATGTAAAAAAGTTTTTATCTATTCCGGAAGTCTGTTACTTCTTTTATCTTCCTGTTCTTCTTTTCGTTATGAGGAGGAATTAGTCGAAGCATATTACAATCTGGGTAATGCTTACAGTGATCTTGGTATGCTGGATGACTCTGCATCTGTATTTATAAGGGCTCTTCAGATTGATCCGTCATTTCCCAGTGCTGCATATAATCTTGGTATTGTTCACATTCAATCCGGAGCTTATAAGCAGGGAATTGATGTTCTAACTGATCTGTTAAAGAGAAACCCTGGAAATACTGTTATTATGAAGATTCTTGCATGGGGATTTTTCAAGAAAGGTGATATTCATCAGGCAATAGAGGTTTATGATTCAATACTTGTAATTGATAGTTATAATGTGGATGTTTTAAATAATATAACTATCCTTATGATGAAGGATAGTATGTATAAAGAGGCATATCCCTATCTTGTCAGACTGGAATCAATTGAGGATGCCAATATCAATACTCTGTATAATTTAGGAATAGCTGAAAGAGAATTAAGTCTGTCATCAGGTGCTCTGTGGTTTGAATCTGCCCATATAAAAGATAAGTCTGTGAAAGAATATCTGATTGCACTTATTGATGCACTCAAAACTGAACGTAGTTATAGTAGTGTTATCGAATATTATGATGCTCTTCTGGAGATAGATCCTGACCCTGTATTATTTTTTGATAAAGCTTTTATTCTGCTAACCGCTATTGAGGACTATTCTCTTGGTATACCGGCTCTTGAGAAGGCCATGGAAGGCGGATTTTCTGATTTGGAAAGAATAGATGAGCTTAAGTTTTATCCTGATCTTCTTGATAGAGACAGAATTTTAAGTGTATTTATTAGTTATCCAATTCAATCTCCAGCGATTCCTGGGCAATCTCCTGAGATTCCTGAGGAGGTATCATCAGGTGAGCCTGGAGTGACCCTTCCTGAAGAACCAGGGGTTCCGGATTAGTACCACATGTTTCGGAGCAGTATACTTCATTCTCTTCTCTTGAGGATGAGAAATGCCTGCCGCAGGTAGCGCATGTCTTATAAAAAATTTTACATTCATTGGAGCAGAACATTTTATTCGGTTCTTCTGCATTACAAAAATATTTACCACAATTTGGACAACGGATATAGTTAAAATCTTTTTCTTTCATGATAGTAGGATAACTATATGTCAAAAGAGATTAATTGTCTTGTCTTTTTCCTGTATCAGGGTGTAACTTTAAAATAGGACTAAAAAGATAGAGGGATATTAATGGATTGGAAAAAGAAAGTCAGTCGTGGGTTGAATCAGGGGCTTGATCAATCAAAGCAATTATTAGGTAAAGCAAAGAAACAGGCTCAGGGGATAGGTGAGCAGACTTTACTTGCAGCGGAAATTAAAGAGCTCCGGCAGATAAAAGAGAGTCTTTATGGAGCTCTTGGAAAAGAAATTTATGAATTACTGTTAATAAAGGGACGTTCATCAGTATCTGCGAGAACACCTGAAATTAAAGATCAGTTCGTTGAACTGGAGAAGGTTATATCAGAATTGTCAGCTAAAGAAATGCTTTCTAAAAAAGAATAAAAAAACAAGAAATAGCTGTTGACATTTTTGTGTCCTGAATGTAAATTACATCTCGCTGAGTGACGCTTGAGAGAGCAGAAAATCAGCAGTATATCAAATTAAAATTGTACTGAAAAAAGCCGCTGAAGTGGTTGACAATGAACAGGAATATTTGATATAAATACGGACGCTGTTAACGGGCA
>CBDVAD010000404.1:0-3795 GCA_965371875.1 uncultured bacterium | reverse complement strand
TGTATATTCTCTCAGTTTTTCTTCTACTAAACGCGAAAATAAAATTGGCCCTGTTGATCATTTTACTATTTTGAGATAACGTACTTCTACAAGATGCCGGCGTGGCGAAATTGGTAGACGCAGCAGACTCAAAATCTGCCGCCCGCAAGGGTGTATCGGTTCAACTCCGATCGCCGGTAGTACAGTACCCTTCGATACAATTTCTTTGAGGGGAAAATATGGGATTAACGAAATCACTCAGGGTACAATGTCTTGATTACTGAGTGTTTTTTGACCCACTCTGAATGATTCGGTCATCGAGTGCTGCGAAGCAGTGTATCGAGATGATCGAAGCAGGAGTTAAAAAATGCAAAGACTTTTCTTTTCCCTTCTTGTTATCTTTCTTACTATTGGGTCTGTTTATTCCCAGGACAGCTCTGTAGCTGAAGGGACTCCATCTAATTCAAACGGATTTATCTATCAGATTGGTATCGGTTCTGCTTATTCTTTTTATTTTCCACGAATAGAAACAACGGTTGATTCAATGGATTCATCTTCTCTCATACGAATACCATTCAGTATAAATTTTCTGTTCGGCAGTAGTCTATCAGATGTGGCAGCATGGACCATCAGCCTTACAACAGGCATAGACAGATTTTCCGCCTCATCAGAATCACTCACAATCTATTCATTACTGCTTACAGGAGGTTTCCAGTTTACTCCTTTTCAGAAAGGACTGATTCTGGGAATAAATGGAGGCATCAACCTGCTTATTCCAAATACAGATCTGGACTATGACGGAGACATAGAATTTGGTTCAGGTCTTTCCCTTGATATCGCTTATCTGTTTGAAGGGATGAAGTTTGGAAAATCAGGCATAACACCGGGACTGGGTATAAAATTAATACATTCAGAACTAATCAGCGGTAGAATAAATCAAATTTGCGGATATATAAATTTCAGGATAAAATAAAACCCTTTGATGATATTAAGATCTCAAAGGGTTAATTCCAACCTTACAAATGCTGATTAATTCTTTTTAGGCATCAGATTGGCAATAAGACTGGCAAAACCTTTCAGATTACGTGTTTGCATCCAAAGCTTACCAGGCCCTGTAAAATCACAAACAAGCCCCTCACCGGAAGCAAGAGTTGAAAAAAGGCCTTTTGCTGCCTTTTTTAAAGTGTAACTGGCTGAATCTTCATATGCCACAAGATGACCTGTATCCAGAATGTAATGCTCTCCGGCTGCCAACTGCTTCACATAAACGGCACCATAGGAGTTTAGAAAAACCTTACCATTTCCTGAAATTTTCTGTAGAAAAAGACCCTCTCCTGAAATCATGGCCTTGAACGATCCCTGGGTTGATAATTCAAGTCCCTCAGTACCTGCCAGATAAGCACCGCTCTGGGCTAGAATAGTATTACCGGACATATCGAAACCTATAATATCCCCAGGACTGGAAGGAGCGATTACGACCTCTCCAGCACCACTGGCTGCAGTAAAAACTGAAGAAAATAAACCTTCTCCACCAACAGCTGCTTTCAGCATACCCCCAAGCCCTTTACCTTGTTTCTTTGATTTAAGTTCTATACTCGGACTCATAGAAACCATAGCTCCGGCTTCTGCCTTAAACGACTCGCCCACCTGAAGAGAAACAGTCAATGTTGTAAAAACCGGTGAATTTTCAATTTTAAAATCCATAACAATCCCCCTAAGATTAGTATAACACTAATATTTAAAACTGCAAGTATAATCAAATATTATTGTATATTACAAATTATTCAGTATTTGAATATTGATAACCGTTTATTATCTTTTGTATATTAGTATTATTTCCAATTACCACAGGAATATTATATGAACTATAAAATCGAACAGCTCCTTGAAGCAACAGAAATTCTTGCATCAGAAACAAACAAACTTAAATTTTCAGGGAAAGTAAACCATGTTTATAATCCACTTATCTATGCAGAAAGACCACACAGAAATTATATCCTTAAATATGGTAATAATAAAAAGAAGGTACTTTTTTTAGGTATGAATCCAGGTCCCTGGGGGATGGCACAAACAGGAATACCATTCGGGGAGTTATCCTATACAAAAACCTGGTTGGGAATTCAGGGTGATATACTGCAGCCTGAAAAATCCCACCCAAAACGCCCAATTGAAGGGTGGAACTGCTCTAGAAGTGAAGTTAGCGGCCGGCGTTTATGGAGTTTAATGGAAGAATATTTCAAAACAGCAGATAGTTTCTTCAAAGATCATTATGTTGAAAACTACTGCCCACTGGTATTTATGGAAGAAAGCGGTAAAAACCTGACACCTGATAAGCTTCCGGCAGCAGAAAGAGATCCACTGATTAAAATCTGTGATGAACATCTCAGGAAGGTTATAGAGATAATGGAACCTGAATTTCTTGTAGGTATCGGTAAATATGCTGAAAAAAATCTTCTCCGGGTTGCGAAGACCATAAATAAGGGTGACCGTTTTAAAATCTCCGCAATCCTCCATCCCAGTCCGGCAAGCCCCCATGCAAACAGGGGATGGGCAGAGGCTGTTACCAGACAGCTGAAAGAACAGGGGATATGGTCATGATTTCCGGTAGGGGCGAACGGCCGTTCGCCCCTACCGGAATCAAGGTAAAACTGATAAAGATCTTCCATCAGGTCTTCGGGTAACATAAATCCTGATTGCAGAAACAGATCCCCTATCCTATCCTTCTTTTCTTCAAATGTACTCCCCTGGTTATTTATCGTTTTTTCAATTCCTCTGTAAAGAACTACAGATGCTCCCATAATATCTCCACCTATTTGTTAATCTTAGTTTTCGACAATTGTAATCTCTACACGTCTGTTTCTGGTCATCCCTTCAATAGTGCTGTTATCTGAAACAGGTTCTGATGCCCCTTTCCCGGTAATAATTAACTGATCTATTCTTTTTGCACCTTCCTGGATAAAATACTGCGCAACCATGGCGGCCCTCTGCTTTGACAGCTCAAGCCGGCCTTCAGCTGTTCCAGCCAATGCCGTATGACCTGTTATAATAACGTCCCGATCGGGATAATTTTTCAAAATATCAACAACTATATCCAGTTTCTTTTTTTCCACATAGCTAAGTTCAGATGAATCTGCACCAAAATTGATACTTCCAAGAGTGATAGTTACACCATTTTCATCAATACTTACTACAGCATTCTCAAGGCGCTCCTTTTCCAGTCTTGCCTCAATATTACCGGCAATCCGGTTCTTATCCATCAGTTCAGATTCTGTTACCTTTGCAGAGGCAGTACCTGTGAACTCAAAGGTACTTCCATTTGAAACACTATACTGTATACTAAATTCTTCTTCATAGGCATAAGGTCTGCCAGCCTCATTATCCCAGTACATTGTCTGATCTGAGTACCCTGTAATCCTCACAGGATAATATGGATACCTTGCAAAATATTCAGAAGTCCTATGAGAAATTGAATAGAATATAGAAATTATATCATACTCATTACCATCTTTCTCTCCCTTGCCCAGATATTTATACTTTACCTTTAGAGGAAATTTGAAAGGTTCACTAATACCATAAAATATCCTAAGATCCTGAACCTCATATCCTTCACTTGACCAAGTATCCCCAGTTTTATAATTCCAACTGTTAAAAAGGGGGACGTTCCTTGCAACAGGCATAAAGAAACCAGGATCAATATCAATTGCACCTGAATCATCCCTAATAAAGTTGGAATAGTATGTCTGTGCAAGTTCATAAACCTGGACATTTCTATTAAGTTCCTGGGAAGTGGAATAGTATGCCTCTATTTCTCCACTT
>CBDVAD010000403.1:0-3811 GCA_965371875.1 uncultured bacterium | reverse complement strand
GCTTAAAAAGGTATTTTTAATAATTACACCAGCCTTTCCGCCAGCTTTCAGAATTTTAATAAAATGCTGCAGGAAAAGGGAGGCTGTTTCGCCTGTTTTAATTGGAAAGTTTTGTTGAACTTCAGCACGTTCCTTTCCTCCAAAAGGTGGATTCGCTAAAATAACATTGTAGCGATCTTTCTCCTGTATATCGGTAAGGTTCTCTGCCAGTGTATTGGTATGAATAATATTCGGAGCTTCAACACCATGGAAGATCATATTCATAATACCGATAATGTAGGCCAGAGATTTTTTCTCTTTGCCGTAAAAAGTATTTTTCTGAAGTGTTTCTGAATCTGTTGTGGATAATTTCCTGCTATCTTTTAGATATTCAAAAGCTTCACAGAGAAACCCCGCGGAACCAACTGCACCATCGTAGATGGTGTTTCCAATCTCGGGAGCTACTACTTTTACAATAGTCTTGATCAGTGGTCTGGGAGTATAGTATTCGCCGCCATTACGCCCGGCGTTACCCATATTCTTGATTTTCCCCTCATAGAGATGGCTCATTTCATGCTTTTCTTTATGAGTTCTAAAACGGAGTTCATCGATATGGTTTATTACTTCCCGAAGGTTGTAACCACTTTGGATTCTGTTTTTCAGTTCACTGAATATCTCACCAATTTTATATTCAATGGTGTCGGGATGTTCTGCGGTAGTTTTAAATTTTTTAAGGTATGGGAACAGTTCTCCATTCACAAAGTCCACAAGATCATCACCGGTTAATGCATTATGGTCAATTTTTCCGTTATCCAGTTTGGGAGCTGCCCAGGTATTCCAATGATATTCTGAGGCAATGATATTTGTGTATATCTTCCCGGTTAATTCGGCAGCGGTAGCCTTATCTTTTTCCAGATCATCCAGATATTTTAAAAAAAGTATCCATGAAGTTTGTTCTACATAATCCAGTTCACTTCCGCATCCGGCATCTTTATGCAGTATATCGTCTATATTTTTAAAAGCTTGTTCAAACATCTATTTCCTCTTCTTGCCTTTGTCCGCCATAGACAGCAGATGTTCCTAAGATAAAGGAAGTCTAAGATCATCAATTTTTTAGTCCTGTCCTATTCTTAAACACATTGGCATGGCAGCGCTGATAACTTCCAAATATTTTCCTCATAATCACTTTTTAATCGGAACAATCTACGCTGAATAATATAGTATCCGGCAGTAGAACTCAAGGAAATTAAACGATTCAAGATTCTCTAAGAGGGGGTAGCGGAAAAACCGCCAGTACAGCCCGGCGATAGCCGGAAAAAGCTGTACTGACAAGCGGGATTGAAGCGAGGGGGAGACTTCCCCCCCTTAATACTATTTCTCTCCCCGCATATAGGAGGTTGCCAAAGCAGCCGGTGCACCAATTTTTTTATTATATTTCTCAATCCAGGTCATCACTACAAGAGCAATAATGGTTGCAAGATAAGGCAGCATATTGAGAAAGGAAGCCGGTATATCTGTACCGCTGGCCTGGAGGCGAAACTGTACAGCATTTATGCCACCGAAAAGAAGGGCTCCCCATATGGCTCTTGACGGATTCCACATGGAAAAAATAACCAGTGCTATTACGATCCAGCCTCGACCCCCTGTAATATTCTCGGTCCATCCCGGCGCATATGCCAGAGAAAGATGAGCTCCTCCCAAAGCAACCAGAGTACCACCCAGTATGGTATAGATGTATCTTGTTTTTAATACATCAATACCCATTGCATCTGCAGTCTGAGGATTATCTCCAACTGCTCTTAAATTCAGACCATTTTTAGTTTTGTACATGTAAAACCATGCAATAGGAATAATCAGATATACAATATATGTCAGAAGATCCTGATTAAAAAAAGCTCCAATTAATGGAATTTTAGAAAGACCAGGTATTGCAATAGGAGTAAATTTCTCTCCAATCAGACCAATCAGATATCTTCCATTTTCTGCAGGACCTAAACGCTGGCCGAGAAAACTTGCAAATCCGGTACCGAAAAGTGTGATACTTAAACCGCTTACAACCTGGTTTGCACGCATTGTTATTGATAAAAATGCATGAATAGAGGAAAGAACCATACCTGATAACATGGCAACAAGAACAGCCAGGGCAAGTGAGCCGGTATAATATACAGTTGCAAAGGAAGTTACAGCTCCCATGAGCATCATACCCTCAAGACCAAGATTCAGAATACCCGATCTCTCTGTATATATTTCTCCAATAGTTGCATATATTAGTGAAGTCCCTGCCCGAAGTGTAATTGCCAAAATTGAGGTTATTAATACTATCATACAGCAGCCTCCTCTTTCTTTGTTATGACTTTAAGCTTGAAGTCAGTAAAAAGTGATCCCGCAAGCATAGGAAAAAGAATCATCCCCTGCAATACAAGCCCCATTGCAGCAGGCAGTCCCATCATCATCTGAACCTGATCACCACCAACAAGAAGGGCAGCCATCAAAACAGCAACAAAGAGACTTGCTACAGGATTCAACTGTGCCATCCATGCAACAATTATTGCAGTGTATCCATAACCCATGGATAGCCCCTGCTGTAGTCTATGAGAAATAGCAGTTACCTCAAACACTCCGGCCAAACCTGAAATAGCCCCGGAAACAAGTAGTGCAATTATTATATTTCTGCCTATTTTTACACCCATAACACTTGCAGCCCTGGGATTTCTTCCAATCATCTTAAGTTCAAAACCCCATTTTGTACGGTTTAAAACCACCCACATTATAAGACCGATAATTACAGCAAAAAGAAGCCCGTAGTGAGCCCTGCCGGAAAACCTTGTTAGCCATGCAGATTCGGGAAATATCTTTGTACCTGGAAATCCAAATCCATCAGGATCTCTCCATGGTCCGTAGTAAAGTCCCTGGGCTATCATAATTGCTACATAGTTAAGCATCAGACTTACAAGAGTTTCATCCACACTTAGAGCAACTTTTAGAACAGCCGGTATTCCGGCCCATAATGCTCCGGCTGCCATTCCGGCAATCATAGCTGCAGGAAGAACCATCCATGCCGGCATAAATGGAGACCAGTATAATGCTACCCATGCGGCTATTACACCACCAAAAACAAGCTGTCCCTCGGCACCTATATTCCAGAATTTTAATCTGAATGCAAGGCCAACACCTATACCTGTCAGCATAAGGGGAATTGCCTTTACCAGTGTTTCAGTAAAGTTCATCCACGAACCAAAAGCCCCTATAAACATACTTGCATATGTTAAAAAAGGGTTTGTTCTAAAAATTATCAACAATATTCCTATAAGAAACAGTGAAACTAAAAAAGAGACAACAGGAACAAGTACTATTGCTTTTTTAGATACTGTATTTCGTTTTTCAAAAATAATACGCATCAGACCTCCTTTGTCCCGGATTCTTCCAGAGATACCCCAGCCATCATTAGTCCAAGACTTTCTATGTCTGCAGTTTCGGCATCAACAATGCCCATAATTGCCCCTTCTGACATAACAGCTATTTTGTCAGAAACCGAGATAAGTTCATCCAGATCTTCAGAAACAAGAAGCACTGCCTTGCCTTTATCCCTTTCTGCAATTATCTCCTTTCGAACACTTTCAGTAGCTCCAACATCCAGTCCGCGGGCGGGATATACAGCTATAAGAAGACCTCTGCAGGCTCCAATCTCTCTGGCGAGTATAGTTTTCTGAATATTCCCACCGGATAAAAATTTTACATTTGTATGGGGAGAGGGAGTAGAAATCATGAAGAGTTCTATCATGCCTTTTGCCATATTAAAAATTCTTTTTGGATGAAGTATTCCATATTGAGT
>CBDVAD010000402.1:0-3815 GCA_965371875.1 uncultured bacterium | reverse complement strand
CATGCCTTCAAATTTTTCATCCTCTAAAATTCTTATCATAAAAGCTGGGTCTGTATCTTCAGGAAGGCCAAGAGAGAACTCCTTATTGAGAATAAATCCATCTTTAAAGCAGTCTAATTTTCCCCGAAAAAACGGATAATTCAAATGATCGAATAACATAAACACGACAGAGCGGGCTAAATCTGCACCATTCCAGGTTGATTCAATTTTTAATTCATCTTTTACAGGAGCATAGGGATAACCTGTTTTCTCCAGTTCTCCCAAAATAAATGGATAGTATACATCCATTATTAGCTTTTCCAGTTGTTTTACTGCTTCAGGATTTTCCAGAATTATCCTGTCACTTTGTAGATCTATCTTTTTTGCTTCTTCAATTATCCAGTTCATTTATTACCTCGAAATAGTATTTTTCCTCAATATATATCTGAAAATGCTTTATTTTGCTCTATCACTCATGCTGTCAAACCTTCCCGACTTATTTATATTCAATTATTTCCACTCCAGGATAACTGAAAACAGACTACTCTGGCGATATTTTATTTTTTTTCTACGCTCCAGAAAAGCTCGAGGGCTATCTCTTTCAACCAGGCCGAAATAGAAACAGAAGCGATCCAAAAACATCGAGACAAAGGTGTTTGTTGCATAATGAAATTGGACAAAGTTGCAAAGTAAATTCCCCATAGTTGCAACCGGAATTCCCCACAATTGCAGAGGCAAAAAGTGAGGAGTTACAGTCAACATATATCCTTGTAATATGAATCATTCATAGTTGCAGGGAGTATAAGGAGAATGCTTAAAATGACAGAAATTAGCAACATCAGAAACCTTTATTTCGAAGAGGGGAAAAATATTACCGAGATTAATCGAATAACCGGTAAGGATAGAAAAACGATTAAATTTTACATTGAAAAGGAAGACTGGAATAAGCCGGAACTATCGGAAAAAATTGAGAAAACTTTTATTAAACTCGACCCCTATAAAGCAGAAATAGATAAATGGCTTACAGATGATAAAAAAGCAAAGAAGAAACAACGTCATACAGCAAAGAGGGTTTTTAATAGATTAGTAGAAAAATATGGTGATGGATTTGACTGCTCTTATCGCACAGTTGCCGGTTATTTTGCAGTAAGAAAAAAAGAGATTTTCAGTGGTGACCAGGGATATATACCATTGGAGCATATTGCTGGTGAAGCACAGGGCGACTTTGGCGACGCAGAATACTATGAGAATGGAAAACTTTATGCAGGCAAATATCTAAATCTTTCTTTTCCAAATAGTAACAAGGGATATTTCCAGTTATTCAAAGGGGAAAACCAGGAATGTCTGTTTGAAGGGCTAATAAGCATCTTCAAACAGACCGGAGGCGTTCCGACAAAAATATGGTTTGATAATACCAGTACTATCGTGACAAAGGTCTTGAAAAATGGAGGCCGTGATTTAACCGATGCTTTCCTGAAGTTTAAAGCTCATTATCGATTTGAGGCAGTTTTTTGCAATCCTAATTCAGGGCATGAAAAGGGTAATGTGGAGAGTAAAGTCGGTTATCACCGGAGAAATATGCTTGTACCGGTACCACGGTTTAATAGCCTTGAGTCATTCAATAAAGAACTACTTGAAAAGTGTGAAAAAGACGCAATGAGAGAGCACTACCGCAAGAATTCCACCATCGAAGAGCTTTTTGCAGCAGACAAATCAGAATTGTTAGACTTACCCAAAACACAACTTGATGCCAGTAAATATATCACCGTAAAAACGAACAAGTATGGCAGGTTCTATCTGGGAAATGGACTGCATGAATATTCGATATCGCCTAAATATTCTCATATGAATGTACGTGTAAAAATTACGGCAAATGAAGTAATCCCTATGGATGAGAGTTTAAGAGAAATCGTAAGACATGAGAGGTTTTACGGGAACTACAAACAGCAGAGTATGAAGTGGTTACCTTACTTAAAACAGCTCTCCAGGCGTCCTGGAGCATTAAAATACACAGGAATATATCAATTATTACCTCAGTCCATGAATACGTATCTTGAAAGGTGCGATAAGAGCAGCATAGGAAAAGTGTTGCAGATGATCGCGACATTAACCGAGTTAAATGGTTTTGAGAGTGCTGTAAAAACAGTGGATAATGCTCTTGATTATGAAGTCACCGATACAGACAGTCTTCTCAACCTTCATAACCGCATTCATGGGAACTTTATTGAATTACCTTCGATACAATTGCCGAAGAATATTCCCGTTATGACAGATATTTCCACTGATCTGGGAGTCTATGATCAAAAACTCAAGAATGCAGGAGTTTTAGTATGATATCTGAAGTAGCCGCCTGCTGCAAAGAATTAAGATTAAGTCATAACATCGTGGACATGGCCGAAAAAATAGAGGCAGAAACTCATGTGGAATTTCTGGTACAACTTCTCCGGTCAGAATTGAAGCACAGAGAAAACAACAGAATTGACAAACTCTTGAAAAAGGCCGGTTTTTACAGTTTGAAAGACTTTAACGGATTTAAATTTGATGAAGTTACACTACCGTCTACAGTTACCCCCGAATACCTTAAAAACTGTGAATTTCTGGAGACAAAATCCAATATTGTCATGTATGGAAATGTAGGAACCGGCAAAACGTATTTATCCATTGCACTCGGTGTGGAAGCCTGTAAAAAAGGGATAGAAACCCGTTTTTTCAGGACTGCCGGGTTAGTGAACAGACTTTCTGAAGAGAAGAAAAAAGGGACATTGTCAAAGTTCATGAAACAGATATTGAAATCAGAACTTTTGATTTTAGATGAATGGGGATACGTTCCACTGGACCGTTTAGGAGCTCAGTTATTGTTTGAAATTATCTCTGAATGTTATGAACGTAAATCATTGATTATCAATACTAACATTGAATTTTCAAGGTGGGTAAATGTATTCTATGATGAACAGATGACAAGTGCAATCGTTGATCGGGTGCTGCATCATTGCCATTTGTTATTGTTTCCGGGACAAAGTAATCGAATAAAAGAATCAGGGTTAGGGAAATAGGAGAAAAACATGGTACTTACAAAAAGATACCTTGAAAAATATCAAAATAATACTCGAAAAACGATACCGGATACGGTTGCTAAAGAACTACTTTTGAAATTGGGCCAGCCTTCCATTGATGATGAAGGACATGTGAATGAGTACTCTGAACAAGATATTTTTGAGCAGGTTAGGAAGGCTTTTCAACGGTAGTTAAAGGAGGTAAAAACCTGATAAAATTGCACCTAAAATTCCCCACTGGGTAGTGGGGAAAAATAATTGCAATAATGGGGAATTCTTACTTGCAAAAAACAGGCTGGCAAGTTATTTGGACGTCAATGGTACAATGGGTATACAACAGGTAGTGTAAGCCCTACCCCTGGGGGTTCTGTTTTGGGCTTAATATTTACTTATGAGACCTACAGGGCTTGCTAAAGCCTTCCTTAAATTTAAAGAACTTTTCTCCTTCCGTGACTTCATGGGGATGGATGATTCCTTTGCCGATGGTGAATCGACGGGAATCACTGATCCCTACGGCACTCATATCTTTAGTAAACATTGCCGTAAGCACACTATCTCTTAAAAATAACAGATGAGAAACATTGGAAGAGCCTCTTTCCGGATATTACGTGACGGGGAAGTTGTCTCTTCCGGTTCTGTTTTTGACCTTTTCCGGGATGTTAATCCTGTTATGAACCGGTTTGATCTTTGGAAGGTTACTTCTGCGTGGTGGTTTCTTGAGGGAGAGGCATTCTGGTTCTTCGGTGACTCATACAAAGCAGGGATCCCCCGAAAAATTTTTGT
>CBDVAD010000401.1:0-3827 GCA_965371875.1 uncultured bacterium | reverse complement strand
CCGGCCCGGCCCCTGTCGTCCGGAACTGTCAGCCAGGTCCCGTACGACAGGGGCAACACCCAAAAAATATCCATCTAACCAACCCAATTTTTAATGATCAGGATGGAGTATTCAGCCCTGGTATTCTGCCTTTGAAAAGGCAAGGTACGGGTAGTAGATGATTCCCACAAACAGAGCAAGAATCACATGCCAGCCTGGTTGACTGAATTTGAGAACCATGTTGTAGACGATTAATATGCCAAAAACAACATTGACAATAGGGATGAAGAGCATAATAACCCACCATAGAGGTTTCTTTATAATTTGCATCATTACAATGATGTTGTAGATGGGGATGAGGATTGCCCATCCTGGTTTTCCCGCTTTGGTAAAGATTTTCCAGTTTGCTACAATGAGGACTACGGTCATCACTATCCAAAGGATAATCAGGAATGGATTTGGACTTGCGGAATCGTACATAAATGAACTCCTTTGCTAAATTGGTTTATGATTTATTGTAAGGCATCTATTTGTATACGTCAATTTTTTACGCTAAAGGATTAAAACAACAGTTGCAGCATCCAAAAAAATGCTTCCATCCTGACAAAATCAGTGTTAAAACTGTATTGAGGAGTTCTAAATGAGTTACATTATTGCTTTGGATCAGGGCACAACCAGCTCCCGGGCTCTTTTAATTGATAAATCGGGAACTATTATTGGATCAGCCCAGAAAGAATTCCCTCAAATTTATCCTCAGGCAGGGTGGGTGGAACATGATCCTATGGATATCTGGAATGTGCAGTTTGAAATGCTCCGGAAACTAATTAGTGAACAGAAAGTAAAGCCGGCAGAAATAGCGGCTATTGGAATAACCAACCAGAGAGAGACAACTATTCTTTGGGATAAAAATACAGGTAAGCCCGTCTATAATGCCATCGTCTGGCAGTGCCGGCGAACATCTGATTACTGTAACAATCTGAAAGACCGGGGACTGTCAGAGATGATTCATAAAAAAACAGGCCTTGTGGTGGATGCCTATTTTTCAGGTTCCAAGATAAAATGGATATTGGATAATGCCCCGGATGTCCGGGAGAGAGCGGAGAGAGGAGAAATTCTTTTTGGAACTGTGGATACCTGGCTTGTCTGGAAGCTGACAGGAGGCAGAGTCCATGTAACTGATTACACAAATGCCAGCAGGACAATGTTATTTAATATAAATACACTTGAGTGGGATTTGGAACTTCTGGGTGAGATGGATATTCCTATAGATATCCTTCCTGAGGTAAAACCTTCCAGTTTTATTTATGGTCAAACAGACAGTAATCTTCTGGGAGCTCCTGTTCCTGTTGCCGGTATTGCCGGTGATCAGCAGGCAGCATTATTCGGACAGATGTGTATAGAAAAAGGGTCCTTTAAAAATACCTACGGCACCGGCTGTTTTATGCTGATGAATACAGGAGAAAAACCGGCTTTTTCAGAGAATGGTCTTCTTACAACTATTGCTCTTGGACTTGACGGTAAGGTTACTTATGCACTTGAAGGAAGCGTATTTATGGCGGGTGCAGTAATTCAGTGGCTTCGTGATAATCTTGAGCTTATCGAAAATGCGGAGGAAACAGAAGATCTTGCCCTTTCGGTTGATGATACAAAGGGAGTTTACTTTATTCCTGCTTTTCAGGGTCTGGGTACTCCTTATTGGGATATGGATGCAAGGGCTGGAATTACCGGACTTACCCGGGCTGCCGGAAAGGCCCATATAGTAAGAGCGGCTTTGGAATCTATTGCCTACAGAACAAAAGATGTTGTAGATGTTATGGAGAAAGAGGCTGGTATTAAGCTTGTTGATATCCGGGTTGATGGCGGAGCTTGCAGGAATAATTTCCTTATGCAGTTTCAGAGTGATATTCTTGACAGCAGTATTGTCAGACCTGAAAATATTGAAACTACTGCTATGGGTGCAGCATATCTGGCAGGACTTGCTGTTGGTTTCTGGTCCGGTATCGGAGAAATTAAAAAGATATGGAAAGAGGACAGGGTTTTTAGCCCGGAAATGGAAAAAGAGAAACGTAACAATCTTTACCTGGGATGGATAGATTCTGTTAAAAAAATTCGCCGATAACTGTAGAGGCACAGCGCGCTGTGCCTCTACATTGTATTTATAAAAAAAAAGACAAAAACAATCATTCAGATGTTAATATAGTTCACAAAAAGTTTGACATATTAAATATGAGGATATACACTGAGTTTTTTGAGACTATCTGTTTAACCTAAAGTTAAGAGCTTAGCATGGGAGATAGACTGAATTGAGGGAGACATATGGGATCTAATATTATTCCTGCAGCCAGACAATCCAGGATAATGGAGCTGATAAAAAAGGATGGCCTTGTTACTGTAGAAGCCTTGAGTAAAAGTCTGGAAGTTTCGGTTATAACTATCCGGCGGGATCTCTCTCTGCTGGAGGAAAAGGGGGCTCTTGAAAGAACTCATGGTGGTGCCATACTCACTCAGAAGATCGAAAGGGAGTTTAATTATTCTGAGAAAGACAGAACTAACCCTGATCAGAAAGAGGCTATTGGCAGGGCTGCTGCAGCTCTTGTCGAAGATGGAGATACTGTCTTTATAAATAGTGGTTCCACAACATATCAGGTTATCCGTTTTCTGGAAGATAGAGAGGATGTTCGTATTATTACCAATAATGCCGCTGCTGTTGCTGATTTCGGTGGAAGGTCCGGGGTTGAACTAATACTTACAGGTGGTGTTTATCGGTATCAGTCAAATTGTCTTATTGGAGATTTTGCTGTGAATACAGTAAATCAGATTGTCGCATCTAAAATAATAATGGGTGTGGATGGATTATGCTTTGATAAAGGATTAACATCTCCGGTGTATCAGGAAGCAGGAGTAACCAGAGCAATGATGGATAGAACCCAGGGTCCTGTAATTTGTGTCGCAGATACATCAAAACTTGGAAAAGTAACTAATTTTGTTACTGCACCACTGTCAAAAGTGGATATTCTTGTTACAGACTGGCAATTTGATGAAGAGCTTAGGGAGAATCTGGAAGCACTTAATATTGAAATCATTAAAGCTGAGGAGAAACTGTAAGTGCTTATAGAGGATATAAGTTCTATTGAAACTGAATTTTGCAGAGATTTTGAATATCTCTTTACAGATATAGATGATACCATTACTACTGATGGTATGATGCCTGCCGGGACTCTTGAGGATATTTGGAAACTGTCCGAAGCCGGTGTCAAGGTTGTACTTGTTACAGGAAGACCAGCAGGCTGGTGTGATTATTTTGCACGAATGTGGCCTGTTGCCGGTATTATAGGAGAAAACGGGGCTTTCTATTTTACTTATAACAGAGCAGATAAGAAGATGAAACGGGTATATCTTCAGACAGATTCAGAGAGGAAAACCGGGAAAGAAGGTCTTGACAGGATCAGTAAAAAAGTTCTTTCTGAAGTGCCGGGATGTGGTATTTCTGCAGATCAACCATTTCGAATAGCAGATCTGGCCATAGATTTTTGTGAAGATGTTCCTCCTTTAGGGGATGATTCAATCAATAAAATATGCCGGATAATAGAAGAGGAAGGTGCTGTATTTAAAGTTTCCAGTATTCATATCAATTGCTGGTACGGGGATTACGATAAACTTATTTGTTTCGATCGCTTTCTTATGGATTTTACGGATAGCCACCTGGAAGCTATGCAGGAAAAAATTCTATATATTGGCGATTCTCCAAATGATGAACCTATGTTTGAGAAACTTAAATATAGTGCTGCAGTTAATAATATTGTTAATTTTCTGGGCAGGATGGAGCATTACCCTGCCAATAAGTCATC
>CBDVAD010000400.1:0-3838 GCA_965371875.1 uncultured bacterium | reverse complement strand
TGTCAGGGTGGTTTCTGTACATACAGGGCTCTTGGAATGATGCAGGAAATGGGACAGGTCACACCGGATGAATCTCTGGATACTTTAAAACGTTTTCTTCAAAGACGATACAAGGGGAGCCGCCCCTTACTATGGGGTGATCAGCTTCGGGAAGAACAACTGGTTGAAGGAATTTATCTGAGCTTACTGGGGATGGCTGAACATGAAGTATGATATAGCGGTAATAGGTTCCGGAATGTCAGGTCTTATGGCATCAATTTATCTAGCAGAGAAGGGTATAAACACTGTAATAGTGTCCAGAGGAGATCCTATCTGCAGTGTTTCAAGCGGGTGCATCGATATTGCAGGTACCGGAACAGATACCCTTGATGCAATTAAGAACTTTCCAAAGGAACATCCCTACCATAAAGTTGGAAAACAGGAAATTACCAGTTCAATTCAATACTTCAAAGATCTTATGACTGAAGATGGATTTGAGTATACAGGCAATAGTGAAAAAAACCGGACTATACTTACACCCATAGGTAAAAAGAGGGTAACATCTCTGGTACCATTTTCCATGGAACATGCAGATATTTCAGAAGGTGAAGCATTTCATATTATTTCATTTAAAGATATAAAGGATTTTTTCCCAAGTTATATTACAGGGAATTTCCCGGATACAGGTGTTTCAATTTTCGATGCAGGGACCCACACAACTCTGGGTATTGCCACAAAAATGGACAATGAAGATTTTCTATCCTCCTTTATCAGATGGATTGGTTCTCAAAATATTAAACAGAATAAAATCGGGATACCAGCTATTCTGGGAATAACGAAAACTGCAGAAATACTTAAAAAGCTGGAAAAAGAGACGGGTAAAATTTTCTTCGAAATACCTACCCTCCCCCCTTCTATTCCAGGGTTACGACTGTATAGAAATCTTAAAAAAATTGCAGAAAAAAAAGGAGTCAGCTTCTACGGCTCAGCTGAAATAACAGGTTTTAAAGCAGAAGGAAACAGAATAAGAGATATTACAATTAAAAAACCTGGAAGACCTGATAATGTGCATGCAGATGCATTTATACTGGCAACAGGCTCCTTTGTAAGCGGTGGATTATTTTCTGATAAAAATAATTTTATAGAAACAGTGTTTAATCTTCCTGTACACTCACCGGAAGAAGAAGAATTATTCAACGAGGATTTCTTCAAACTCGGTCATCCTATAGAAAGATCCGGTATTCTTGTTAATAATGACTTCAAACCTGAAGAAGCAGAGTATAAAAATCTTTTCGCAGCAGGAAGCATTCTTGCTTTCTCAGAGACTATGAAGTATGGATGCGGCCATGGAATGGCGATATCTACAGGTGTTGCAGCGGCAAAGAAAGCAGAGGAGTACATCAAATGAAATCCAGCTTCGAAAACTGCATAAGATGCACTATTTGTGTTGAAAACTGTCCGGTTTTCAAGGTAAATCCTGAATATCCAGGACCAAAGCAGGCAGGTCCTGATGCAGAAAGGTTCCGACTTGACGGTATTGAAACTGTAGACAAATGGATTACCCATTGTACCCAGTGTAAACGATGTGACTACTCATGCCCATATGGAGTTGATCCATCCAAACTGATATTAAATGCTCAAATTCGCTATGTATGTGAAAATAGAAAAACATTACCCCAGATTCTTTTTTCAAACTTCCATTACATAGCAAGACTGGGGTCTCTGTTTTCTTTAATTACCAACTTTATAACATCTTTGGGAATGATGAGAAAATTATTTAAACTGATAGGATTACGGAGTGACATCCCATTCCCTCTGTTTAAATTTAAAACTCTTCAACGCATTAGAAAAAAAGAAGTAAGAACTCCATATTCAAATACCAGTCTAATAACAGACTGGACAGAAATCTCTGAACCAAATGAAACTTCAACCGATGATATAACTTCAGAGAAACCATTACCTGTGGATCATATAAAGATCAACAGGCCTAAAGAGAGAAAAGCAGCATTTTTTCATGGATGTTACCTTAACTCAAATGCCCCGGATGAAGGAAGAATGATAATAGCTATTCTTGAGCATTTCGGGATAAGAGTAGCCGTCCCTGATCAGGTTTGCTGCGGCCTGCCGGCACTTGGAAACGGAGATCTTGTAAAAGCCAGAGGTTTTGCCAGGAAGAACAGCAAAGAGTTTGCTAAATATGTAGATGAAGGATGGGATATAATCTACTCCTGTACATCCTGCGGTCATACACTTATCTATGATTATCCTGAGATTCTTGATACAGATGAAGGTGATCTTATATCAAAAAATACATGGAATTTGTATGAATATCTTCTTCTTTTACGAGATGAAGGACGATTAAGTTTCGATTTCAGGTCTTTTGAAAAAATGATATCTTATCACATCCCCTGCCACCTCAGAGGGAGAGGTGTCCCCTATCCGGCAGTAAAAATATTTAACGAAATTCCCGGTCTTGAGTTATTTATTCAGGACGAAAATTGCTGTGGATTCTCAGGAAGCTATGGATTTAAGGAAAAGAACAAAGAGACAACGGATACTCTTGGTAAAATTGCAGTTGAATCTTTAATGGAGACGAAACCGGATGTGATAATTTCGGACTGCGGTGCCTGCAGAATGCAGATATCTAATTTTACTGATACAAGGATGATGGATCCTATCCAGGTTATGTATCTGGCACTGGGACTTTGACAGTTAACAGGGCTGCAGTTATCAGTTAGCAGAATTTGCTCACTGATAACTGATAACTGTTTACTGTTAACTGTTAACTGTTAATGGTTCCCTGCTTTCCTGAATTTTGATGCACAATCTGAATTTTCACGATGTAAACACCATACATAAGTACCAATAATTGCGGCTATCATCAATGAACATGCAATTACTACAGTCATACAATCCTCCTTATTGTGAATCACAATTATTTATTGTGATATTATTCTTTTTATTCTTCCCTACTTATACAAGTTACTGATTTTTCGTATATTAGTCAATAAAATATCAAGGTTTTTATATAAAATTGTGATGAATTATTTCATATTAATGGCAGATACGGGTAAACAGAATTTTTGGAGATTGGAGAAATAATAAAACCCGCAGGAGTATCACCTACGGGTTTTATGCTATCATACTATACTTCAGATAAATTCAGTCTAATAATATCCAAGAAGATTTGGAAGAAAAGTAGAGATAATAGGTACATAGGCAATAATAAAAAGTGCAACGACCTCTACTGCGATAAATGGAACAATCGCCCGGCTGATCTCTCCAAGTTTAAGCTTTGTTATACTGCATACTACAAACAGACAGGCTCCAACCGGAGGTGTCATCAGTGCAATATTAAGCGAAAGAACCATTACTATACCAAAATGAATTGGACTCATTCCCATGGAAACTGCAATGGGGTGCAGAATAGGACCTAGAATTATCAAAGCTGCAGCAATATCCATAAACATTCCCACTATTAGCATCAGTATGATGATTAAAAGAAGGACGATCTTTGGATCTCCAGTAGTGGAAAGTAAAAAGTCAGCAATTGCCTGAGGAACCTGATTTATAGCAAGAACCCAGCTGACAATTGATGCCGTACCAATAATAAGAAATACTACACCTGTTATTTTTGCAGTATTAACAAACATCGGAGGAAGATCTACAAGCTTCAGACTCTTAAGAACAAAAAATCCTATTATCAGAGCATAAGCTACTGCAACAGCAGCGGCCTCTGTTGGTGTAAATATACCGGATAATATCCCGCCAAGTATTATGATTGGCATCAACAATGGTATTATTGCATTTTTAAGACCAATAAGTTTTTCCAAAAAGGTAGTCTTTTCACTTCTGGGAT
>CBDVAD010000399.1:0-3842 GCA_965371875.1 uncultured bacterium | reverse complement strand
TATTGAATTTTGAAGTTTACATACGGAGATTGAGCTGTTTCGGGTCTTAAGTAAACAATACTTCCTGAGTCTGCAACAGGCCCCAGATGAGTGGAAAACATCATATTGAACTGTCTGGGCTCTGTAAAGCTCTCTTTTTTTCCACAGTTTGGACATGGTGCATCAAGATCAATATGATCCGATCTGAATCTTGCATTACACTCTTTACAATCAACCATAGGGTCAGTAAAACTGTCAACATGACCGGAAGCTTCCCAAACCTTAGGATGCATCATAATGGCAGCATCCATTCCCACGATATTGTCATGGAGCTGGGTCATCTCCTTCCACCAGTAATCTTTTATGTTATTTTTAAGTTCTACACCCAGAGGACCATAGTCCCATGCTCCGGCCATACCCCCGTATATCTCACTGGACTGATATACAATCCCTCTTCGCTTACACAGAGATACAAGTTTTTCCATTGTTACATCGGGATTCTGTTCTTTATTCTTGTTGCCCATTTTTACCCTCTTTCCTTACCTCTTTTTTCAAGAGGTCAATTACATGATCAATTCTTTCCAAAGCTTTCTCTACTCCCAACAGTCTGAGCGATCCAAAGATAGGAGGAGAAACTTTGCTTCCGGATATAGCTACCCGAAGAGGCATCAGCATCGACCCCAGTTTAACTTTAACTTCCTCTGATTTTTTTCGAAAAAGCTCTTCATTTTCCTCATCACTCCGTGCTTCAAATCCTTCAACAAGCTCTCTTGCACCCTCAAGAGCCTTAATAGTCCCTTCATAGTCCATCTTTTTAGGTATAAGATCAGTAAGTGTATACTTATCAATATCTTTAAAAAGAAATCTGGCCAGTTCTGAAATATCACTCATAAAATGAAGACGTTCTGTCATAAGTGACATCATATTTTGAATGATCTTCATTTCCCTGTCTGTTACATCATCAGATATTATTCCATCTTTTTTGAGATAGGGAATAACTTCCGTTATAAGCTCTGTTTCCGATTTTTTTCGTATGTACTGGCCGTTAAACCACTCAAGTTTCTTATAGTCGAAAACTCCGGGAGATTTGCTGATCTTTTCCAGAGAAAATAATTTTTCAAGCTCTTCCTTAGTAAAGAACTCCCTGCTGTCATCATATGCCCAGCCAACCATGGTAACATAGTTTATCAGCGCCTCAGGCAGATACCCCCTCTCCCTGAACTCTATGACACTGGTTGAACCGTGTCTCTTGGAGAGTTTCTGTCCATCTTTACCCATAACCATGGGAAGGTGACAATAAGCGGGAGGATCCCATCCAAAAGCCTTATAGAGAAGAATATGCATGGCACCAGAGGGAATCCATTCCTGGGCCCGCAAAATGTGAGATATCTTCATAAAATGATCATCAATTACATTAGCCAGGTGATAGGTTGGGAATCCATCAGATTTCATCAATACAGGATCGGGAGAGATATCCTTATTTTTTCTTGTAACCTTACCAAGGAGAAGATCGTCGAAGGATGTTTTTCCCTCCAGAGGAATTTTAAGTCTTATAACAGACTTTAATTCTTCACTCTTTTTCTTATCTATTTCTTCCTCTGATAATTCCCTGCAGTGTCTGTCATACCCATATGATTTTTTCTCTTTTTTCTGAACTTCTCTTAGATCATTCAGCCTTTCAGCAGTGCAGAAACAATGATACGCCTTCCCCTCAACAACCAGTTTGTCAGCATATTCCCTGTAGAGTTCAGATCTTTCGGATTGCACATAAGGACCATAGGGACCACCTTTTACAGGGCCCTCATCCCAATCAATACCCAACCATTTGAGAGTATCGTAGAGATCTTTCAGGGATTCTTCACTAAATCGCTCTCTGTCTGTATCTTCCACCCGGAGAATAAACTTTCCGCCCATAGATCTGGCAAAAAAATAGTTAAAGAGGGCAGTCCGTACGCCCCCTATATGCTGCAGTCCTGTAGGAGACGGTGCATATCTTACTCTTACATCCATTTATTATTCCTTATACAGCCACTGGATGGCTTCTTTTGAAAATTTATTTAAAACAAGAGCAACTACATTATCATTAATCTGCTCTAATTCACGTTCCATTTTTGATCTGGGATATTTGGAAAGTAATTCCTTTTTACGTAGTTCCACGCAAGAAGAGGCCCCCTCCTGCACCTCCCCCATTTCTGCAAAAGGATTTAGTGCATAGATTATAAGAAGCTGAAGTATTGGAGATACCTTTCTATTACACAGAGCAAGAAGCGAATTAGAGGCTTCCTCTCTTTTATTATTTATTAACAGAGAAAAAGAATACAAAAACCGAACCCAATCAGCTTTACGCACACCTTTTGCCTCTGCAAACTCTCCAAAAAAAACTTCCATTTTTTCGGCATCCCCACCAATAAGATGAGGAACACATATTGAAAGAACCATCTTTTTTAGTAACCCGGATTTTTCTCTCCGAATAAGTTCTTCAAGTTTGGATATACCATCTATATTAGATTTTATCAGATAGGTATTTGCAAGAATTCTTATCAGATATCCATGTAGATTTTTCTTAGTGTATATTCTGTTCTCAAGATAAGATATCAATCCATCCCAATCTTCACTTTCTAAAAGTGTAAATAACTTCCAGTTTATTAAAAAATATGCATCAATAGATCCAATTGTAAGTACAAATACAAGAAAAAAGTACCAGCTGTCTTTGAAGAAAACCCGGCTATATTCTGCTCCAAGCATCACAAAAGGCATCATAGTAACGATTAAAAATGAAAAAACCACAACTATGTTGAATAAAATGAAAATTACCTTAAATTTCAAGGGAAACTCTCCTATAATATATAAAGGAGAGTTTACTTAATTCACTCTAAGGGGTCAACGGGATATTATTAATGAATAAAGTATCTATTGGAAGTCTAAAATCAGACTCATTTATAAATAAGCCGGTATATCTGGATGAACAATACATTCTTTTATCACCTGACATTGCTATTTCAAATGAACTGATAGCGAGACTGCACAAGTGGAACTATCAGGAAATACAAACTGACGGGATTCCATTTGATGGCATACCAATAAACAACACTTCAAATGGTACAGCTACAGCAATACTTGAAATTAGTGAAAAAGAAACAGAAGCAAAAAATGAATCTCAAAAATTCTTTGATGAATGTGTAAAATTTCTTGTTAAATATTATGATAATTTCAGGGAGATGGATATTCTTCCGCTGCTCCCTATTTCTGACAAAGTAAAAGAGATAATTTCGGAACTAAAACAACAAAAACATCTGCTTTTGAACATAAATACAGAACTGAAAGAAAGTGATTCATACATTATTTTTCATAGCATAAAAACAACCTTCCTCGTACTGGCTATCGCAGATTTTCTAAAATTTCCTGCTCATAAACAGATAGAAATTGGTATTGCCGCAATGCTTCATAAACTTGGAATGCTGCTGCTGCCGTCCCAGCTGTATCAAAAAAAGGGAGCTCTTACTCCAAAAGAACTACAGGTAATAAGAACACACCCTGTAATTAGCTTCAAAACTCTTAAGACTGCAGATTTCCATGCATCAATTTATCTTGCTGTTCTTGAACATCATGAGCATATTGACGGGACTGGTTATCCAAGAAAAATTACAGGAGACAGAATTTCTCTGTATGGTAAAATTTTGGCAGTTGCATCAGCTTATGCTGCTGCAACAACAAAAAGACCATTCAGAGAGGAACTCGATGGTCATTCAGGTATTATGGATCTTTTAAAGAGTAAGGGTTCGAAGTACGATGAGAAAATTTTACGATCTCTGGTTTTTGTAATGTCAGTCTACCCTATAGGAACTTTTGTACAACTGTCAAAC
>CBDVAD010000398.1:0-3843 GCA_965371875.1 uncultured bacterium | reverse complement strand
AGCACAAATTTTTGAAGATTTACCTTTTGGATAATGTAATTGAGCAAAGAAATCAACTTGTTCTTCAGGCTTCTTTAGATTTAATTCTTTAAGTGTGATAATTAAATCAAATGTTTGTTTAAAATTTCGTTTGTTTTTTTCTTTTCCTATTGCATTGAATTCGAGAAAGAGTGGTCAGTCTTTAGGGTTTGGTATAGGATTATTTGTTTCAATATTTTATTGGAGCCTTCTTTTTGCCGGCCAGACACTTGGCGTCAGGATGAACTTTTCTCCATTTCTTTCAATGTGGTTTCCTAATATTGTCATTCTCAGCCTTGGCATAATTTTTATGATTGTAAGGTTTAAAAGATGAGAACACTGAATAAGATGCTTTTTGTATCATTTTTACAGACATTTTTTGTTTCTCTTTTCTTTTTTGTTTTTTTAATAGAACTTGTTGATCTCTTTGCAAATCTCTGGAGGTACCTTAATAACGATGCATCAATCTGGTCGATATTAAAAGTTGCATATCTATATCTACCAAAATGTCTGATATTTTCTACATCTCCTGCCTTGCTTTTTAGTGTTTCTTACACTCTTGGAAGTTATTATAGTCATAATGAGCTTATTGCTATTTTTGGTTCGGGAATATCTTTAGTCAGATTTACTTTTCCCCTAATAATTGCAGGAATATTGTTTAGTACAGGAAGCTACTTTTTTAATGAGATATTTGTAATTGACACTTTTAAAGAAAAAAATTCAACTGCAAATATATTATTGGGATATACACAATCATTCAGCAACACAAATATTACTGTAGTGAGTAACGATAATGATATTATATATCATTCTGACTATTATAATGATAATTCCAACACCCTCTCAGGTTTAATATTAATAATAAGAGATGAAGAAGGTAATTTTTCAGAAAGGATAGATGCGGAATGGGCAGAGTATCAAGATGGTTTATGGGTTATGAAAAGAGTTAGAATATTTAGAATAGATGAAAGTAACTTTAAAATAGAGGAAAGCTATATTAACAGTCTATCCAGAGAAGATATAAATGAACCTCCATCTACATTTAGAAGACTGGTAAGAGATATCAATGAACTAAAAAAATCAGAAGCCAAAGATTGGATAATGTCTATAAGAAAAGCAGGTCTTCCAATTTATAGAGAAGCTTTGGTTGACTATTATGAACGCTTTTCATTCGCTTTGACTCCTCTTATTGTAATTTTTATTTCCAGTTCTCTTGGTGGACGTTTTAAAAAAAATATACTTTTAATGAGTTTACTTTCCAGCCTAAGCATTTCGGTTTTATACTATGTTTCCAAAATGATATTGATTATTTTGGCAAAACAAGGTTATCTTCAACCCATAACAGGTGCATGGGGTGCCTTTTTTATATTCACAATAGCAGGAATAATACTGTTTAAAAAAGCAAGAACATGACAATAGGAGTCTAGATGATATTTAAAACGGTAAACCGTGATAGCAAAACAAGAGCAAGAACGGGAATACTCAGTCTCCCTCATGGTAAAGTAAATACACCTGCATTCATGCCTGTAGGAACTAACGGTACGATAAAGGCTATCCACCATGAAACTGTTGATTCAATGGGATACAATCTTATATTAGGTAATACCTATCACCTATATTTACGTCCGGGATTAGAGGTCATTAAGCATTATGGAGGGCTCCATAATTTTTCCAGCTGGAAGCAGAATATACTTACAGATTCAGGTGGATTTCAAATATTTTCACTGGCTACATTTAGAAAAATAAGGGAAGAAGGTGTTAGATTCAGATCTCATATTGATGGATCTTATCATAATTTAACCCCTGAGGATGTGGTTATGGTCCAGGAAGCATTGGGAAGTGATATACAGATGTGTCTCGATGTTTGTACTCCTCCTGATATTACCTATAGAAAAGCTCTTGATGCATTAGGTATTACTACCAGGTGGGCGAAAAGGGCAAAGACAAGGTGGCTTGAAAGTGATGAAAATTACCATGGAGAGCTCTTTGGCATTGTTCAGGGTAATTTTTATAAAGATCTGAGAAAACAGAGTGCAGAGGAGATTCTGTCTCTTGATCTGCCGGGTATTGCAATTGGTGGTTTATCAGTAGGTGAGACATATGAGGAATTCCTTGAATTCCTTTCCTACAGTGCAGAATTACTCCCTGATGACAAACCTGCCTACCTGATGGGTATCGGTACACCTGATTATATTCTTGCAGCTGTCGAAAATGGAATAGACCTGTTTGATTGTGTATATGCTACAAGAATAGCCAGAAATGGTACTGTCTTTACAAGGAAGGGGCTTGTTGCCTTGAAAAAAGCAGTTCATTCTCTGGATGACGGGCCATTAGAGGAGGGATGTACCTGTAGAGCCTGTACGCAGTATTCCAGAGGATATATGCGCCATCTTTTTAAAACAAAAGAGATCCTTGGTCCAATGCTGGCAACAGAACATAACCTGAATTTTCTATATTCTTTTGTTAAAGATATAAGATTCAATATTACAAATGGTACATTTACTCAGTTTAAGACAAGTTTTTTAAAAGATTATTCTTCAAAAAATGGTTAGTATGAGTAAAGAACCAGGAATAAAAAAAAGCGCTATTGTAACATTTATTGTAATGGGCTCAACATTTTTATCCAGGATCCTTGGATTTCTTAGAACTGCCATAATCTCATCTATTTTTGGTGCATCAGGTACGGCTGACGTAATAAATTTAACATTTGCCATACCAAACAATCTTAGAAAACTGATGGCAGAAGGAGCTCTTTCTGCAGCATTTATTCCTGTTCTTTCTGAAACAATAGAGAAGGATAAAACAGATAATACAAGCCTGACTCAGAAAGTATTCAGTAATCTGATCGGTTTTCAGTTAATTATTATAGTACCAATCAGTATTCTTGCTATTATTTTTGCAAGACCTCTGATTACGAATATTCTTACACAGTTTGATAATCAGGAACAAATAGAACTATCCATTTCATTATTCAGGTATTTTATTAATTACCTGCTGTTTATTTCAATAAGTGCAGTTATTATGGGACTTTTAAATAGTCTGAATCATTTTTTTATTCCTGCAGTTACCCCAATTCTATTTTCAATATCTGTACTGAGCTCAATTATTTTGCTCCATAGAATAATTGGTGTCTATTCTATGGCTGTTGGTGTTATTATCGGCGGGATTACACAGGTTTTATTTCAATATCCCCAATTACATAGATTGGGTTTCAGGTTGTATCCTGATTTTTCATTCAGAAATGAGTATTTTAGCAAAATAATAAAGCAATGGCTGCCTGTTGTAGCAACTTCATCTTTATTCACTATAAATCAGCAGATAGCATTTCTTTTTTCATCAGGACTGGAGGATGGAAGTACTTCTGCACTTGTTAATGCTCTTGTTTTCTGGCAACTGCCATTCGGTATTTTTTCTGCATCCATTACTACAGTTCTTTTTCCAAGAATGAGCAGGCAGGTTATACTAAAAGATACCAATGGTCTAAGAGATACATTAAATTACGGAATAAGGCTTCTTTTTTCTCTTCTTATCCCTTCTTCAATAGTATTTATGTTTTTTGGTAAAATTATTATTGCTACAGCACTTCAAAGAGGGCTGTTTACTGTCGAAAATACTATTATGACATCGAATGTATTACAGGCGTATAGTATTGGTCTTTTCAGTATTGGGGGTTTTAATTTCCTTCAACGATTTTTTTATTCAAGTCGAAAATATCATATTCCCTTTTTTACAGCTCTTTTCGTTTGTTTAATAGATATTATACTCTCATTATTGCTAAAAGAAACACGATTGAGAGTTTCCGGTCTTGCTTTTGCTAATACAATA
>CBDVAD010000397.1:0-3844 GCA_965371875.1 uncultured bacterium | reverse complement strand
TAGAAAATAATTCAAAATTAAATATTGAAGAATTTACAGAGTTGGTGAATCATTTCTCCTGCCCTTTGATTTCTTTTGCCAACTATGCCATAGCTACAAAAAATAGCAGCACTATTTTTAACACTCATTTTCTCGGAAAATCACATTCTGTTTCTTCCCGGCTGGAAGAAGTTCTGGACCGTTATAATGCAAAATATAATGTAAAATGGAAACCATTCAGAGAAAACGTTGCTGCTATAAAACTCTTTACAGATGTCAGCTATATAACTCTGCATTTGAAATCCACATCTCCCCAGTATCAACTCCTCAGTGGTATTGATATTTTTTTAGATGATACAGAAAATGTTCTCGACATATTTTATGTGGCACTTCAAAACAGCTTTCGTGAAATAGTCAGAAATGGTAAGAAAGTTGCCTTGGAAAACTGCTCCGACATAGATAAACATTTTACTTTTTCTGTTGACTTCCCCGAAGGAACTCTGGAATCAGATATTGATAAAAGACCGGTTGAATCACCGGGAAAGGTAATAGTTAATCTGGCTACATCTTATTTGAATCTGGCCAGTGATTGTGATCTACTGGATAAGGTTGAGAATACCAGAAAAAAGAATTATGAAGAGCTTGTCCCTGAAGTTATAAGTGAAAACAAATTAAGAATCATTGCGAACAAATTTCATAATCTTCAAAGTTTATATGATACATATATTTCTAATTCAGATATTGAGGATATGGATAGTGATCTCAAGCTGATTCGGGGGCATGTCTCCATTGTTTATCATCTTCTGGAAGCATCAACCAGTTTATTTCATTATTTCGAGAGGCATATGATGGACCTGTTAGGAATCAAGTATACTTTTTATAAATCTCCTATCAGCAAGAAGAGGATCCTTGGTATTCTTGTGGATTATTTCCTTAATTATGCCAATCAATTTTTAAACGGCGGAAAAAAATTATGTCGCGAAGTTATTAAAAAATATGCTGAAGAGGGTTCTGTCGTAGTCAAGGTCCCCGGGTATCGGGGATTCCATGTCCGTCCTTCCACGTTAGTTGCAAAAATAGTTCAACATTATGGAAGTGATGTGTACTTGATCATGGGAGATGAGAAATATAATGCATCTCTCCCCATGGACCTGTTCAGAGTGAATGAAAAAATCAATGCGGAGAAGCGTAGAAATCTTGCTCATAATATATACTCTCTTCACTCTATTAACAATCCTGAAAGCAACAAAAATTTTGAGAAAGGGTTGAAAGAGATTTTTCATGAACTGCTGGAAGAGAATAAAATAATAAATTATGCTACAGAGTTTTCTCTGCCGGATCTGAAATCCATCAATGAGGAAACACTGGGGGAGTTTGCCAATCGAGCGATTGCCTATCTTCTGGCTCAGGGGAAAATTGATCTGAAAACTGATTTAAAAGTTTCTTTTCAGGGTGATAAAAGAGTTCTGGCGGATCTGGAGATATTAGCCAACTGCGGTTATGGAGAAGATAGTTATGGAAATAACATCGTTTTACCTAAAGAGCTCTCTTATATCAGAAGATAATCAATTAAAGGAATTATGACTTTATTTTAAAAACATCCTTGAGATATGTCAGAACTTAGCCTTGGTTAATGGGATAAACCTGATTACGTGATTTTCCAGATCCTCTATATCTCCAATCAAGTTAATCTTTAAATCCTTCAATCATGGTCAATCAAGGTAATCCGATAATCAAGCTAATCAAGGTTCAAACATTTTGTATACAGTGTCTCATATTCTGCTGCATATTTCTCCCACAGAAACTCCATGGCCATTCCTCTCTGTCTTATCCCATCTATACTTTTCCTGCTGTCACGCCAGAGATCCAGCACAGATGTCACAGTGTTCACAATAGATTCAGAACTCATCTCCGGAATATGAAAGCCGGTTCCATTTGTCTTATCATGGAGAAAGTCACTTACAGTATCTTTTAATCCTCCTGTTGCCCTGACAATAGGAATAGAACCATACTTAAGAGAATATACCTGGTTAAGACCACAGGGTTCATATTTGCTGGGCATCAAAAAGAAATCGCTGCCTGCTTCGATTAAATGAGCGAGGGAGTTGTCAAATTCAAGAAAGACTTTTAAATTTGGCAATTTTTTATCTAATCGGCGGAGTTCCTCCTCTATCCACTTTTCTCCTGTCCCGAGGATAACCACCTGAACATCCGGGCTGCTGCAGATCTGCTCAATAGCTCTTGTTTCATGGTTATTTACAGTATTCCTGCAGAGTTCCCCGAAACCTTTCTGATCTACCAGTCTTCCTACCATACCTATAAGGGCTACTGTGGAATCCTTTGGCAGCCCTGATTTAACCTGGAGGTTCTCTTTTAGTTTCCATTTATTTGTAAGATTTTTTTCTGAAAAATTTAGATCCAGCAGAGGATCCTTCTCCGGATCCCATTCAGTATAATCAACACCATTGAGAATGCCTGTAAATGAGTCTTTTTTACCAACAAGTAATTTTTCCAGACCATGTCCAAATCCTTCGGTTTTTATCTCATCAGCATAACTTGGGCTTACAGTTGTAACTGCTTTGCTGTTTAGTATTCCGCTTCTTAGAAAGTTTATTTCATCTTTAAAATGTGCTTTATTTTTACTGACAGATTCCCATGGAAGGCCGGTAGGGTGGAGATCATGCTTTGAGAAATTCCCCTGATAGCCTGTATTATGAATAGTAAACACAGATTCTGTATTTATAAAACTACCTTTTTTTTTGTACTCACCAAGGTATGAAGATACCAGACCTGTGGGCCAGTCATGGGAGTGTATTATATCGGGTATCCAGTCTAACTCTGTTGATAGAGAAAAAGCTGTTGCTGACAGAAGGGCAAATCGATAGTGATTATCCCTGTAAGCGTGACTACCATGTTCTCCATAAATTCCAGATCGTTTTGAAAATAGAGGGTGACCTGCAAAATAGATAGTTACTTTGCTTTCAGGAAGGATAGATGCTGTTATTTTAACTTGTTCTTCCTGGAAACCCATTGGAATACTGAGCTTAGCAATTACATTCTCAGTATTCTTAAGATCAAGAAATGAATATCCCGGCAGCAGGATTCTTATATCATGACCTGTAACATTGAGCTGACGGGAAAGAGCCGCCACTACATCTGCCAGACCACCTGATTTTGCATATGGAACACATTCACTTGATACCATAAGTATTTTCATACTCTAATTAGATCAAAAAGGAACAGCTGCGTCAAGCATTAACAAAATAGGCACTGTATTCATCAATAATCCTGAAATCAAGTTTCTTATAGAGTGCAAGTGCAGGTTTGTTTTCTTTTTTTACATAGAGTACAGCTTTCTTTCCGGATAGATGGATTCCATTCAGGAGTATTTTCATAAGCAAGGTTGAAATGCCTTTGTTTCGGTATTCCGGTTTTGTATAGACACCGCCAATTTGATTATATCCAATACCTTTTCCATTGGTATTTACCTTGGCAACTATCTCCTTCCCTGAAAGAGCATAAAATACACTTTGAGTATTACAGGTTTTCTGAAGATTTATCAGTGCAGCCTTCTGATTTAATTTAGAGGCTCCAATTAAGACCTCTTCCAGAAGATATTCTTTCTCAAGTGGGTATAGCTGTAATGCATCTCTCTTTTTTGCTTTTTTTATCTTGAAAAATGTTTTATCTATTTCAAAAATAGTACTTTTGTCCTCTTTTAGAAGTACATATTCAATTTTAGATAATACAGAATAACCTAGAAAGTTATTTACAGTTTTTATATCTTTGGACACTCCAAGAATACAAAAAATATTCTTTTTATAATCAGTTATTAATTTTAACATTTCTTTAAGAATCAGACTGG
>CBDVAD010000396.1:0-3848 GCA_965371875.1 uncultured bacterium | reverse complement strand
GAGTTTCTTTCTGCTACCGGAAAATTGACAAGTATATTTTATGAATAATTTAACCTGATAGTAGTATCAAATTGATGTATAGAGATTCAGTCCTGAATTTTCCGCTTATTTCCCAATTCATCTATATTAACAAAGGTAACTGTAGTTGAAAAAGCAAGCTTCTCATCTAATGAAGATCTCTCATCTTCATAAACCTCTACAAGATAAGTAACAGAACTTTTACCTGTATTTTTCTTTATAACATCGAAACGCAGAATTGATCCATTTTTGACCTGATGCTTGAAATCTATCCTGTCCATAGCTCTTGTAACAAAAGTGCAGTCGGGAAAATCCCTGGCTGCAGCAATCCAGGCACTTTCATCAATCCAGGACAACATTTGACCACCAAAAAGATAGCCATGATGATTCAGGTGTTCCGGTCTTACCAAATTGTAGTTTTCCATCGGTTGCTCCCTTCGCTAATACTATGGGAAATTTCCGTTCCCATCCTGGAGGCCCCATAACTGGTACCTACTAAAAACTCAGCTTTATTCTAGCATAAAGTACAGGCTCCGTCAGGTCAAAAGGAGTATTGTTGTATTCCCCTCCGAACTCAGTATCTGCCGCTCCTGCAAATACATAGGCTCCTGCGGAGATCAGAAAGTTTGAGTAAAGTTCGTAGCTGATCCCCGGATAAATAACCGTTGAAAAATCATTTAAGTTAATCATACCTCCTGCTGTAAGTGTTAAATAACTAAAGAAAACCCTTTCCAGCATAAGGAAAAGATAATCTTCCCCCTGGAGCATTAATTCACCGGACAGAACCTTGTCATAGTCGTAAAGATCTTTTGAGGATACTCCCGGACCATGGTGATAATACTCGACCCTGGATACTACATCTATACCTGGAATGTTATAATCGAAGCCTGCAGCCAGCTCCAGACTGTCAGAAAAATTATATCCGTTATAATCAAGGGAAAGAGAACCTCCGTCCCCGGGAAAACGCAGGGCAGCTTCACCATAAACTCCAAAGTCCCAAACAGCACCGGCAAAATCACTTGTAAAGTAATAGTAACGGGAATAAGAGCTTCCATCATTTATAATTTCTGTTATAAACCCGGCCGAAAAGTCGAAGAGCCCCGGGGTTGCCTGAAGTTTAATACCAAAGGGCAGGTTTTTATAATCTCCATTTGCTCCTGCAGCACTTATATGGTTTTTATCCTGAAAGGCCAGATATCCCTGAAGGGCCAGTTCCGGAGCTATCTGTATAGAGGGAACAATCCCTAAAGTACCTGGGGTCTCCTCGGAAACTGTCTCCATAAAGGCAGATGATGCAGTACGGGAACTGGGATTAAAGAGATAGGCTGTACCCCAGGCAATAGGTATCTTTCCAAACTGAAGGTCCAAGGGACCTATTGCAGCAGATCCCCAAAGATGATCTATTCCATATTCCTCGTATAGTGCGTAAGAGGACAGATTCCCCATACTGCCGGAGTAGTATGCTTCAAAATGAAAATGGAGTGAGTCTTCAGGATCAAAATCACCCTTTAGACGCATATAGAAGGTATTACCCATATCCGAATTTTCAATTTCCATACCATTGGTATATATATTTACTGTAGAAAAATTGACAAGGTACCCATAAAGACTAAAGGGTAATTCTGATCTCTCTTCAAACTCGAAGCTATCAGTTAAATCGATATCTATATCCAGATCATAATCCTGGGTCCAGGAGATAATTGCAGCCATAAACAACAGCAGGAGGCTTAGAACAAAAATCTTTTTCATATACCCTCCCTATTTATAAAATCTGGTTGCGCTAAAATATTTCTCATCAATTGGAATGTCATATTCAGCTGTGTGGATAACGATAACTGTCATACTCTCCTTCTCCCTGTTGACCATGACCATCTGCACAGGGACCTCTCTGCCTCCCATGCTCTCCACTTTCTGGATTATGAGGTCCTTATAATGACCTTTCTCCTCAGAGTAGTACTCAATTTTCATCATCATCAGCTTATCTTTGTCTATGGTCATGACTATGCGGGAATAGGCACTGTCCTTATCTTTCGAAAGTCCCTCTATGATCCAGTTTTCCGAATTACTTTCCAACATTATCAGGTCATATTTTTCTCTCATATTCCCGCCCCCAAGATCTTCATAGGAAAAGTCACCTCCCACTCCGCTGACTGACTGGTCCTTTGATTTTGCCGCTATCTTACGCACTCTTCCGGTGGATGGAAAGAATACCCACTGATTACCATCTAAAGCGAGGATTCTCAAACCCTTGATCGACCTTGGAGTAATAAACTCCATATAGGACTCATCATCTCCTCTGGAATAGGAGAGTATCCTCATGTCTCTGTGATTTTCCTTATCGTGAAGATCGGGGTAAACAATCATACTTATCTCTGATTTACCTGTATCAGCTGACTGCTGTTCCTCCACCATATCCATTATTTCGTAGGGATCTGCTGCTGCTGCAAACGAAATTCCGACAATCAGCAAAAAGATTAATACTGCTCCAAAGATCTTTGTTTTCATTAATTTTCTCCTTTCCCATTTCTATTATTTCCAAAACTAAGCAAGGCAGGCAGCACAATAAAAGCCGCTGCAAGACAACTGGCAATACCTACAAAGAGGATCATACCCATAGAAGCCAGAGAAGGGAATTTCCCAATAAGTCCAAGGGATCCGAATCCTATCATTGTAGTCATGGCCGATAGAAAAACAGCTTTCCCTGTATACCTGTAAACAGCATCTATGTCCTGTTCCACCTGGAACCTGTGTGACAGATGTATACCGAAATCGATTCCCATTCCAATTACCAGGGGAATCATAATGATATTGAGGATATTCAGTTTCATTCCTACAAGAGGGTATATGCCAAGCATCCAGATCATTCCTATTATAAGGGGAGCTGCTGCAAGCAGAGTGTAACGGATACTTCTAAGTGATATAAAGAGGAAAATTAAAACCGCTGCAGCTATGTAGAAAGCCGCTTTCAATGTGGAGGAAGTGGCTTCATCCATCCAGGCTGTCATTATCTGGGTCGATCCCGTAATTCTGGGTGATATTTCATAGAGAACATCGTTAAGCCTCTCCATACTTTGCAGATCCTTCCAGGCACCCTCTTTAGGATAAATTGTAATCAGATTGTAATTACCTGCATCATCCATAAAAGAGTTGTAAATTGAATCCGGAAGATCATTTATACTCATTGCTCTTTCTGCAGAAGCCATTTTCTCTACTATCCTGTCCATAGAGGGTGCAAAATGTGTATCCAGTGCAGTGAGTCTGCTGCCATATTTATCCAGGTCACTTTCAATAAGTTTTATTAAAGTCTGAAAAATCTCTTTGCCCGGCTCCCCAACTTCTGCTCCAAGGACCTCTCTGACCAGTTCATTCCTTTTTCGAACAATCTTATTGTTTTCACCAAGTCCCGCGACAGATAAATCACCCATCTCCACAATGTTCCACTCAAAGCGCTGAATCTCATAGAGCAGTTCATCAAGAGTGTCTGATGAGTATTCAATATCAGTATACCGCCGGGGCATATCACGGATCTGTTTTATAACTTCCAACCGTCCGCTCTGATCGTCAACCGGTGGTAGCAAATCGGATATGGATGATATATCACCTACAAGATAGACATCCTCCAGAGCTTCGGTAAACTCTCTTGCCTCTTCAACTGAATGGGCAATTACCATGGCCTGGAAAGGTGTAATTCCGTATTTGTCCATGATCTTCTCATACTGAATGATCGACGGCATGTCCTGGGGCTCCATAGCCATAAGGTCGTAGTCCATCTCATTTGCTGTTATTGCTGTAAAAAGGAGTAATCCGGTGACAATAATTCCGGCAGTTAT
>CBDVAD010000395.1:0-3855 GCA_965371875.1 uncultured bacterium | reverse complement strand
CGGATACTTCAATTGAAGATGCAGAAATTGTACGCAGGCGAATAATAAATGACAGAGAAATTCTAAATGCTCAGGAAGATGAAATTTCTGTTAGTTACAGCATAGGTCTGCATTCAGCAGGACCTGATGGCGTTGATAATATTCTTTCCAATTCCGATATAGACCTCTACAGGCAGAAGGATGTAAGAAAAACCGGCAATTTCGAGAATTTAAATGATCATGTGGAGGAGTTTCTGGATGAAGAAGAATAGCATTAAGGCTATTGCCTTTGATATGGATGGAACCCTTCTTACGGATGATAAACAGATTTCTCCCCGAACCAGAAGATGTTTTGAGGCTCTGGAAGAACGGGGTATTGCTTTGGTTCTGTCAACAGGAAGAAGTTTTGAAGCTCTGGAACCCTATAAAAATGATCTAAACCTTAATTATCCGGTTATCTGCTATAATGGCGCCAGAATACTTGGAAATAGCGGTAATTTAATAAAGGAACATCAGCTGCAGGATGATATTGCCAGGTATATAATTGATTTGGCCCGGGAAGAGAACCTGCATATACAGATTTACAGAAATGGAAAACTCTATTTTGAAAAGAGAACCCCTGAAGGCGACTTCTATGAAAATCATGTGAATGTAAAAGGGACTGTTGTAAATTTTAATGATTTTAATCCTCCTGGATTTACAAAAATAATGTATCTTGGGGACCATGATTATCTGGATGGGTTGGGAACAGTGATTAAGAAGCATTTTGGAAAGAGATTGTCTGTTATGTTTTCTAATCCCATGTTTTTGGAGTTTATGGACGGCGGAGTCTCCAAAGGTAGCGCTCTTTTTGAAGTCGCTGATCATCTGGATATTAGTATCGATAATATAATGGCATTTGGAGATGGTCAGAACGATAAAAGTATGATTGAGGCTGCAGGCATTGGTATAGCAATGAGTAATGCAACAGATGAAGTTAAGGCAGCCGCTGACTCTGTAACTCTGTCTAATAATGATGATGGAGTGGCTGTTTTTCTGGAAGATTTTTTTGAGTTGGATGGTTGATACTGCCGGGGTTGGTATAGAGAGGAAGCACTGATCTGGAGAGAATAGCTTGACAAAATGATTAAATATAAGTATATTGATATATATAAATATAACTATAGAGTCTGGTCGGGACTTCGTCCCTGCTCGGCTATGCGACCAAAGGAGAGTAATATGACTTTAGATACAAATTTACAACATTTTTCAACTGCTGCAGAACTGGAGGAGCTGATAGGCTCAAAAGAAAATGTAATGGTGTGTTGTGGTAGAATGGGACCCATGTGTATACCTGTTTATGGAGCAATGGAAGAGCTTCAGAATTCCGGAGGCTACGATAATGTAGAGTTCAGGGATATGTTGTTTGATAGTCCTGAAGCAGCCGTTATTAGAAATCTTCCTGAATGTGCATCTTTTAGAGGACTTCCTTTTGTTGTTTACTACAAAGATGGGAAAGTAGCGAAAGCAACTTCAAGTATTCAGTCCAAAGATCAGGTAACTACAATTCTTAACGAAATTGTATAAGGTAAATTGATGACTAATTACGATGTAATAATATTAGGCGGTGGACCGGCAGGTCTCACTGCCGGTATATACCTTTCAAGAGCAAAACAATCTGTTTTAATATTGGATCAGGGTATGGTTGGCGGCCAGGTAATATTGACTCATGCAGTTGCAAATTACCCTGGATTACCTGAATTATCAGGGTATAAACTGGCATCGGAAATGAAAAAACAGGCAACAGAGTTTGGTTGTGAAATTAAAGCAAATGAAAAGCTTATTAGCTTTGATTTTAAAGGTAAAGAAAAGCTTGTTGTTACAAAATCAGGTGAGTACAGGGGAAAAGCTGTAATAATTGCTGTAGGCGGGCAGCCCCGAAAGCTGGGACTTGAATCAGAAACCAGGTTTCAGGGTCTTGGGATATCGTACTGTGCAACCTGTGATGGCGATTTTTTTACAGATGAGGATATCGTTGTAGTTGGCGGAGGTAATTCTGCTTTGGAAGAAGCTGTTTCTCTTACCAAATATGCAAAAACTGTGACTATAATTCATCAGTTTGATCACTTCCAGGCTTACGCTCACGCAATTAAAGATGCTGAAGCAAATCCGAAAATTTCATTTATGATGGAATCAGATATAGTTGAGTTTACCGGAGAGCAGAGTCTTTCGGGTGTAAATGTCAAAAACAGAAAAGATGGAACTATTACAAAACTTGAAGTAACAGGTGCTTTCATTTTTATAGGTTATGTTCCCGGATCAGAGTTTTTTAAAGAATGTGTTTCTTTAAGTGATCGTCAGGAGATTATCACCGATGAAGATATGTCAACCAGTGTACCCGGTGTTTTTGCTGCAGGAGATGTAAGACAGAAAAAATTTCGTCAGATAACAACTGCTGTAAGTGACGGTACTATTGCTGCTCTGGGAGTGATGGACTCTCTTAATGGTCCTGATCCTGATAAAATTTAATGAAATGGCAGCCACGCAGGGTTTACGAAGTAAATTCTGTGTGACTGTCCCTATTTGCTGTCGAAACTATATATCCCGTCCCACTTTTCCATTTCCATGAAACCCGACTCTTTTGCTTTCTGTAGGGATGCACACCGTTGTTCAAAAAAGTTTAATGCCGGATCCGCACATTTGTTCGGATAATAAGAATGACTGCCCACTCTGTCATTCAATTCTGAATACATTCTCAGAGCGTCTTTAAATTCACCGTTTCTATACAGGGTATGAGCATCTTCCATCTTTCCACTGATAGAATGTTTCATATCCTTTATATTGACAGGTTCGTGATTGTAAGCTTCAAAAATACTTATGGGTTCATGTCTCCCTTTGAGTCTTACAACATCCAGCAGTCTTGTTTCACCAAGATCCTTTGCTTCAGTGTGCACCTTCCCGGAAAGTATAATATCCACATTATAATATTTTGTCAGAGATTCCAGTCGGGAGGATGAGTTGACGACATCGCCTATTACTGTATAGTCCATCTTGTTATCGGATCCAATATTCCCAACAACCACTTCGCCGTAACAGATTCCAATACCTGTGTGGATTGGGTCATGGCCGTAACCTATTCTTTCTTTATTGTAAATCTGAAGTGCATATCGCATATTGTAGGCTGCTTTTACCGCATCACCGCTTTCGATAAAACTTGCCATTATACAGTCTCCGATCAGTTTATCAATCTCGCCGTTACCCAGATGGATTATGTTGTTCATTCTGTTGAAATAGGAGTTTAGGAACCGGATTGTATCCACTGCCTTCATGGGTTCTGATATTGCAGTAAAACCCCTTATATCCGAAAATAGAACAGCAATATTCGCAGCTGTAGGGACAAAATTTGTTGGATCTCCGCCGGCAGAAATAATATTGATCAGTGACTTTTTTGTATAAACTTCGGTAATCTTGAGGTTTCTGTCTATTTCATCCCTCTCGTCCTGAACTGTTTTCAATAGACTCTGCTCCAGCTGGACCAGTCGCCGTGCCGCCATACTTCCGATGATCAGCATAACTACAGATGTAAAAAGATTCTGAATATGAAGTACTGTAATACTTCCGCCGGATTGAGGCAGTATGTCTATAAAATAAATTGTCAGAATTGCCAGGATGTTCATTATTGTAACAATAACCAGCTGTATATCTGCATAGCCTACCAGACTGGTTAGAAGCATAAGAACAAGTCCTAAGGTGGCAAAAACATAGGTTTCATAGTCATCTATATATTGATCATATTTAATTGCAGCAAAAAAAGCACAGAAAAGCATTGTAAGAAAGATATTCGCAGCAAGCTTATAATGACCTTTTTGTATGAGATAAAAAACTGCGCCGCAGAAC
>CBDVAD010000394.1:0-3859 GCA_965371875.1 uncultured bacterium | reverse complement strand
ACAGTTCTACTTCACCTGTAACTTCTTCTCCCCTACGGTACTGATTCACTGAATAAGCTTCCTTTCTGGCATTACCGACTGCACGTAAGGCAATATCTGCACCTGTCTGACAGTCACCACATGTAAATATACCCGGTCTGTCAGTCATAAAGGTAACTGGATCGGCTACTATTGTTCCCCACCGGGTAAGGCTGACTCCGGTTTCTACAATACTGTCTGTTAAAACTTTCTGTCCAATTGCACTAATTACAGAAGATGCTTCAATTTCAAATTCTGATCCTTCAATAGGAACAGGCCTTCTTCTTCCACTGGCATCAGGCTCACCCAATTCCATTCTGATATTCCGAACAAGAACACTCTTCCTATTTTGTTCAATCTTAACAGGAGCTGCCAAAAAATCAATTTTCACACCTTCATGAAGGGCTTCATCAATTTCAAAACTGCTTGCCGGCATCTCTGCTCTTGTACGTCTGTAAAGCACAGTAACGTCTGCCCCTTTACGAATGGCTGTTCTGGCTACATCAATAGCTGTATTACCACCACCGACAACTACAACTTTATTTCCAATATCAGGGTCCCCACCTTCACCAATCTGTCCAAGGTAATCAATTCCGGAGTAAACACCAGGAAGATCTTCCCCTTCCACTCTCATAGAAGATGCACCCTGGGCTCCTATTGCGATTACAAGAGCATCGTAATCAGCTTCCAGATGCTTTGCGCTCATATCTTTACCTATTACAGTATTGTATCTGACATCCACACCCATACGTTCAATTGCATCAAACTCATCATTTAGAGTCTGATCCGTCAGTCGATAATAGGGGATACCATACCTCAGCATACCCCCGGATTTTGCATGAGCCTCGAAGACTGTTACTGAATGCCCCTGAAGCCTCAGAAAATATGCAGCTGTCATACCGGCAGGACCGGCACCAATAATGGCAACACTTTTATCAGTATTCGGAGCAGGATCAGGAAGCTGAACCTGACCAAACTCTTTTATTTCCGTATCTGAAATATGTCTTTTCATATAACAGATAGATATTGACTCTTCCACCCTGTTTCTACGACAGGCTGTTTCACAGGGTCTCGGACATATACGACCAAGAGCTCCCGGTATGGGTGCAGTTTCTCTTATTAATTTGGCTGCATCAGATTCCCTGCCATCTCTAACAAGAGCCAGAAAACCCTGAATATCTATTGATGAGGGACAGGCCACAGTACATGGTGCCACACAGTCGCCGTAATGATCAGATAGAAGAAGATTCAAATTCATTCTTCTGCTTTCAGCAATCTCATCAGACTCGACTGTTACAGACATCCCTTCAGTAACCTTAGTTGCACAGGAGGGAACAAGATTTCCACGGCCGCCATCAACCTTAACAACACAGATAAAACAACTGGTAAATGGTTCCAGCCCCTCTGCATGACAGAGAGTAGGTATTTCGAATCCTGCTAATTTAGAAGCTTCCAGAATTGTTGAATCTTCTTCTATTTTTACATCAATTCCATTTATTTTTACATTCACTAATGCCATCTTACACTACCTCTATTGCGTCAAAATTACATGCTTCAATACAGAGTCCGCATCGGGTACATGTTTCAGCATCGATTACATGGATCACTTTTCTTTCACCCTCAATTGCATCTACAGGACAAACCCTGGCGCACAGAGTACATCCCGTACAATTATCAGGAACAACCTGAATCGTAATAAGTGATTTACATACACCCGCCGGGCATTTATGATCCTTTATATGAGCCTCATACTCTTCACGAAAATATTTTATAGTTGTCAGGACGGGATTTGGTGCCAGCTGACCAAGACCACATAGAGAAGTTTTCGTAATATGTCCTGCAAGCTCTACAAGCCTGTCCAGATCTTCCATTTCTCCATTACCATCTGTAATTTTTGTAAGAATCTCCAGCATCCTCTTGGTACCAATACGACAGAATGTGCACTTACCGCAACTCTCATTTTGAGTGAATGAAAGAAAGTATCTGGCAACATCAACCATACAGGTGCTGTCATCCATAACAACCATACCACCTGAGCCCATAATTGCACCGGTTTCATTTATTGAGTCGTAGTCGATAGGAGTATCAAACAGTCTTTCCGGTATACATCCCCCGGCAGGACCACCCATCTGAACAGCTTTTACAGGTCGGCCGGAGGAAGTACCTCCACCGATATCGTTAACTATTTCCCCTATGGAAAGTCCCATGGGAACTTCAATAAGACCACCTCTTTTTATTTTACCTGCCAGAGCAAAAACCTTTGTGCCATAACTGTTTTTAAATGCATATTTATTAAAAGCTCCTGCACCATTAAGGATAATAAATGGTACATTTCCATAAGTTTCTACATTGTTTATATTAGTCGGAGATTTATTTATACCGGAATTTGCCGGAAAGGGCGGCCGTAATCTGGGCATCCCCCGCTTACCTTCAATGGACGCCATAAGGGCTGTCTCTTCTCCACAAACAAAGGCGCCTGCCCCCTCTTTTACATGAAGTTCAAAGGAAAAATCAGTTCCCAGAATATTTTCACCAATAAAATTATTCTCTTCACAAGCTTTAATCGCAATATTAAGTCTCTTTATAGCAAGGGGGTACTCAGCTCTGCAGTAAACAATACCTTCCTTTGCTCCTGTTGCGTAAGCGGCAATAAGCATACCCTCAATTACCTTATGAGGGTCTCCTTCCAGAATAGATCTATCCATAAAAGCACCAGGATCACCTTCATCTGCATTACAGACAAGATATTTGTAATCTCCCTTCGCACCTGCAAGAAAAGACCATTTTAGTCCGGTAAGAAAACCGGCGCCCCCCCTGCCCTTAAGACCGGATTCTTTTACAATAGAAACTACTTCCTCAGGTTTATATTCATTAATACATTTCGCCAGAGCTTTATATCCGTCAGCATCAATGTACTCATCGATATTCTCAGGATTAATAATTCCACAATTTTTAAGGACAATCTTTACCTGCCTGTCCAGATATCGTTTTCCATCATCTGAAAGAGCGATAAGATTTTTATCTGGAAATGTACCTGATTTCACTGATTCTATTAACTCATCCGCGAACTTCTTATCTACATAACCGTATCTTCTTCGCACGCCATCATGCTCAATCTCAACGATGGGTTCTGCATAACACATACCTACACATGATGTAGCTTCCAGGCTCATACTCTCTGACTTAAGTTCATTCGCCATGTAGTCATGAATATCCTGTGCACCAGCTGCTATTCCGCAGGAACCAAGTCCGACAAATACTCTAGTGTTTTCCATCTTTGTATTCCTTTACAATTTTACGAACTTTACTGGATGTAAGTTTTCCATAAACCTTATCATCTATCATTACAACCGGAGCAAGTGAACAGCATCCCAGACATGCAACTGTCTCAAGAGTAAAAAGCATATCATCTGTAGTACCACCCTCATCCACTCCCAGTTCATCGCTGATAGAAGCCGTAAGAAGATCGGCTCCGGAAACATGACAGGCAGTACCCTTACAGACCTTTATCAGGTGTTTGCCCATTGGTGTAAATCGAAACTGTGAATAAAAGGTTGCCACTCCATAGACATCAGAGGCAGGAACCTCCATAACTTCAGCTACGGCCTCTACAAGATCATCGGGAAGATAACTGTGTCTGTTTTGTATCTCCTGAAGAAGGGGTATAACCTTTTCCGGTTCGGAACCCACTTCTTTTACTATCTGCCGCGCTTCTTCGAGTACAGCGTTACTGCAATCTTTACATGCCATGAAAGACTCCTGAAAAATGAGGATTAGTTATACTATTATATTAGATTAGAAAAAGACAAACCTGTAACATTATATATATTTGAAAAATGCT
>CBDVAD010000393.1:0-3868 GCA_965371875.1 uncultured bacterium | reverse complement strand
ATGAATATAAACCTGTCGGCCTGCCTGGAACTTCCTCAGTTACAATGCCTGGAAGACTGGAGGTAGTAAACGCTTTCCAGTCAGAAGTTGTACGGTTTATTGACAGGGAAATATATCCTAAAGTATCACGCCTTCAGGCTCAGATCAGAGAGAACAACAATGCGCCAAAGTATGTTAACCGCCTGGGAGTTCTCTACGGCAGATATGGCCTGTTTGAAAAGGCAGTAGCCCAGTTTGAAAAGATATTAAAAACCACCCAGTACGTCCCGGCTCTTATTAACATGGGGAACATAAGCTTTCTTAATAAAGATATTAAAGAAGCCCTTACTTACTACCAAAAGGCATCTGTAAAAGATCCGGATAATCCGAAGGTTCTTTTATCCGTCGCCCGGTGCAGCCACGAACTGGAAAACTATGGGCTGGTAAGGGAGTCCTACGATAAACTTAAACTCATAGACCCGGATCTTGCAGAGCAGTTTGCATATCTGGCCCTTCGGGGTGAAGAGGCCTCAAGATCTGCAGAGATTAGCCAGGTTATGGAGGTTGTGGTATGGGACGAAGAATAAAGAAGAACTTATATTTGATTGTTATTTTAGCCATAGGACTTGCAATTTCCGGATTGATAATTGTTATTTCAGCTTGTTCGGTTGATATGCTGGATTATATTGGGGATAAGATTGCACAGGATGAGACTCTAACTTACAGTGACATTACTTCACCCAATATAGGCCTTCTGAAAGTAGTTCCTGCCGGCAGTTTTCAGAGGGATTCCGATCAAGAAAACATCAGCACTATTACAAGTGCTTTCCTTATGAGTGAGAAAGAAATTACCCAAGCTCAGTATTCGGCGGTGATGGGTGTTAATCCCAGTTTTTTAATTACCCCCGGAGACACAACCCGCCCTGTTGAGGGTGTGACGTGGTACGATGCTCTTGAATTCTGTAATAAGCTCAGTGTTCTTGAGGGACTGAATACTGTGTATACGATAGCAGGTCGGGAACCAGCCACAGGGTATCCTATAACCAATGCCACGGTGATAGTCACCTGGATCAATAACGGCTATCGCCTGCCGACAGAAATGGAATGGATGTGGGCAGCCATGGGAGCAACAAGTGGTTCCGGTTATGCAGATCCTGTATATGTAACAGGTTACGGAAAACCTTTTGCAGGGAGTGATGCCACAAATGAAGCTGGGGACAATGGAACAAATGTAATTGAGGATTACGCATGGTATGACAGTAACAGTGGAGGTACAACCCATCTGGTAGGTACTACCGGAACAACAGGGCATGCTAATGAACTTGGCCTGTATGATATGAGCGGGAACAACTATGAATGGAATTGGGATTGGCCTATATCCTATCCCTCCGGAACACTAGTTGACTACAAGGGGGTGGCTTCGGGCACGTACCGCGTGACTCGCGGCGGCAGCTGGTTCAATAGTGTGTTAGACTGCGCCGTAGCCGAGCGGCACTCCAACGATCCGAGCGTGCGGTACACCAATATCGGTATCCGGGTTGTTCGCCCATGAGTTCTGCAAAAAACAGCAGACCATCAGGGCCCTTTCCAACCGTAGGCGGTATGCCGCAGTGAGTAATGGTGTAACGGGTCTGAAAGCTATAATATGATTACTAAGCATATTTCTGGACATTTGAGTTGGCACATACACAAACCGAAATGGAATTGTCCCGTAGGGACATACGAATCCAGACTGGTAATTTATTGCCGGGCAAATAAACAATCAGATCCAGTCCCCCAGGGACGATTGAATTCATACCCCATATATACCATTTATTATAACCCATTGGATATTTTTCCAAAAATGAGACACATTTCCCCTGAAATGAATTCCTGCCATGATGTTTTTTTGGTGGATTATTGCAGGCAATTGTCTCCTGTTATCCAAATTAACCGTTTCCGGGGGACTGAAAAATTATATCCATTATTTTTCCCATCAATGAATTGATGGGCTATTATCATGGAATCCCTACGGGATAAAAACAATATCTATTTGTATAAACTCAAAGGTTTAATGTATAATGCAAATGATCCTGTTAATCATTTTATAAATTCGAAATCACTCAGGGCACGGGTTTTCGGTTGCTGAGGAACGAGCGTATCGAAGTAATCTGAACAACTGTTATTCCACAGCCCAATCCTCTACTTTCAATTTATCAATCCTGCCAAACTCTTTCATATTATGAGTAACAACTATTAGTTTATTTGACATAGCAATAGATGCAATTTGTGTATCTCTTTCACTAATCATCATTCCTTCTCTTTCAAGCTGTGTTCTTATTACAGCATATTTTTTTGCTGCTGATTCATCAAATGGGTAGAGTTTCAGTATGGCTGATATTTGCTTAATTTTTAGATATCTTTCTTTCTTTTTTACAGGAGATTTTTCAATTCCATACCAAATTTCTGCAAATGTAACTGTTGATAGAGATAAATCTGATGGTGAATGATTTTTAATCTTATCTATTACAATTTTATCACCGCGCATCCAATAGCTGATTATATTAGTATCAAGAAGGTACACGATCGACTACTTTTTTAAGAATCCAAACTAAAGTTTTCTGATGGTAATGCGTCAGGAGTTGTGAAATCCTGATCTATGGTAAAATTATTCCAAAAACCTTCAGGCCAGCTGTTTTGTTCCAGAGGTTCAATAATTACTTTATTACCTTCTTTGCTTATTTTTACTTCATTACCCTTGAAACGAAATGCTTTGGGTAACCGTATAGCCTGGGATCGGCCATTTTGAAATAGTTTTGCTACTGATTCCATACATCCCTCTGTTTATCTTAATGATATATATCAATATATATCAATTATTAGAAAAAGTCAATTATCAATTTTCTCAAAAATGAGGAGTTAAACCAGCTGATAAGCATGTAGAATTGGGGTGCGCTCAGTATGGACAATACCTGACTGGTGAGAGTCCTGTTATCACCCTGAAAGGAGGGAAAAAATAGACAAAAGTAAGGGTGATCGAAGTAATCGAAGCACCGGTTGTCGAGTGGTTTTGCTTGCAAAAAAGTATCGAGACAAAAATTCTTGTGCAAGCGTCTCATTCCGGTTATATTGTAATAAATCCCATACAGGAGAAAAAAATGTATAAATACAGAGAACCCTGGAAAGCTCTTGAAACGTATAAAGGAAAATACTTTTCGGGTGAATGGCCGACACTTCCCGAACTTTTTAATATCACAGCAGATAGATTTCCTGAAAGACGATGTTTTTCCGCATACGAACCGGATCTGTTTTTTACATATAAGGAAGCTCATAATAAAATTCTATCTGTTTCCAATTATTTAAAAAAGATTGGCATTGAAAAGGGTGAAAAAGTAGCTCTTACTGGGAAAAACTCTCCTGAATGGTCTATTGCCTATCTTTCTATCATGTTTGCCGGTGGCGTAGTTGTACCTATCGATTATCAATTGCATTCAGAGGAAATTACAAAACTTATCGATTTTTCCAGAGCTGGATTACTTTTTGTCGATGAGGAGAAATTTGATGAAATAGGAAAGTTAAAGAAAAAACTTAGTCTAATATCTCTTTCTCCCAAAAAGAAAGATTATATAATTGATCTGGAAGATCCGGGATCTTCTGAATATTCTCTTGCCAGAGTAGCAAAGTCCTGACCATCTGCATTAAAGGATGTTATCTGCCAGGATCCTAAAAGAAAGTCCATGCTTATAACGGGAGAAGCCTTGGAATCATCTTCTGGCTTGAATGCTTCAAATTTTGAGGTATTGGAAATGTCATTGTTTTCAAATCGGAGACTATCTCCACCATATTTAGTGAGTTTCCAGGTAAACTGAAATTCATTCGCCGTAAAACTGATCTCATTAAGTGCAATGGT
>CBDVAD010000392.1:0-3872 GCA_965371875.1 uncultured bacterium | reverse complement strand
ACTTCAAAGAAATAGGGAGTATTATCGATAATATTATCAAGAAAACGGACTGCATAACGAACACCCTTACGAAGAGAGTCCCAATCAACACTGCCATTTTTCACAAATCTTGAAAGATTAAGCGCACCAAGATTACAAACACCCCAGGGAGGAAGCCCCTGCTCACCACAGGGATTTGTACACTGAATTGTGGAGTAGTACCAGGAATTACTCATCTTATTGTACCTGTCCACAAAAAAGATACCGGGCTCTGCGCTGGACCATGCACTTTCAATTATTGAATCCCAGATTTCACGGGCCTTTACTGTCTTATATACTATTACAGGTTTTCCAGCATTCTTCCATGTAGTAAGATTTCCATCCCATATTTCATCGTAAGAAGGATCATTTGTATCAGGGAAAACAAGATCCCAGTCACTGTCAGCTTTTACAGCTTCCATAAAGTCATCACTTATCGCAACACTGATATTGGCATTGGTTATCTGACCCATCTCTCTTTTACTGCTGATAAAATTCAGTATATCAGGATGAGAATCGTTCAGGATCAGCATCAGAGCCCCCCTGCGGCTCCCCCCCTGTTCGATTAGACCGGTTACATAACTGTAGAGAGCTCCCCAGGAAACAGAACCGCTGGACCTGCCGTTAACACCTTTTACATAGGCATGATGAGGTCTTAAGGATGACAGATTTATTCCAACCCCTCCGCCCCGGGACATAATCTCTGTCATATGGCCAAGAGTTTCCATTATCCCCCCCCTGCTGTCAGCAGGAGATGGTATTACATAACAGTTATAAAAAGTCAGGTTTTGATCTGTACCGGCACCTGTAAGTATCCTACCAGCAGGAACAAAGCGCCAGTCATCCAGAAGCCACTTAAAATTATCGACCCATTCGGATCGTATATCATCATTTTCACTCATCCCGAGAGCTGTAGCTACTCTTTCAATCATCATTGAGGGATCGGTCTCTATAGGCTTATCCAGCTGCTCTATGGATAACTCCTGCTTGCTGCCGTCTTCCAGCTCTACACTTACCTTAGTACCGTCTATAACGGTAACCTTTCCGATTTCCCGCTGACCAGTGGCCTTATTAACAACAACTACAACAGTATCATCTACTGCAAGAGTTTCTTTTTTTGCATCTTTTAAAGCATATCTGTCCAGGAATATTTTTCTTCCCAGTGGTGACAGAGAATTTTTGTTCTTCACCAAACCCCTCCCGATAATGGTAAAATTTATATTCCGAGAATATACATAAAACAATTGAATTTCAATAAGTTTTGAAGGCTGATTTCAAAAAAACAGTTGAGCTCTTATTACAGGTATAGATCAGCAAAAATAATTTTTTCCAGATAAAAAAGCGATTATTCACATATTAGTGATCATGGAGAAATTCTCTTTATTTTGCTGTTATCGGTTTTATTCTTTTGGGCTGGTCGTTCGTTCCTCACTGCTCGCCTATGCATCCTGGCCGTTTCCCTCGCTACGCTCAGGCCAGGCTGGTCACAGACTTCGTCTGCTGCTCGCCCAAGCATCCCGGCCTATCCGCTGCAATTCCGCCCGGAATGATTAACTGGAACACATTTTGTTTTATTATACACCCGTACGGTGGGCAAGTCGCATAGGATTTACTTTTTTAAAAGTAAATCCTATGCGGCATGCCCACCTTACATGCCGCGTCTCTACGAACATACACTCACGGTACTGGATTTTCGTTATTATCCTTAACGGTTCGGTTTTCATATTGCTTTTATCAAATAAAAAAAGATACAACATAGTAGGGGCGCAAGATCTTGTGCCCCTACTAGCTCCGGAGGTACCCTATAACAATGAAAGACAAAAAATTCAGAACATGGCTGATAGATAATATTTCACTGCATCAGCACGACAGCAAACATGAGGAACTTGCCAATGCCGGAACCCATGGACTGGGGATTATTCTCAGCCTTGCAGCGATAGTCATGATGGTTTTAAAAGTAATGACCAGTGATTCCCTGGTATCTCTTCCAGGAGTGCTTATCTTCGGGTTTTCAATGGTGCTTCTCTATTCATCTTCCACATTCTATCATCTGTCGAAAGGGCCTGTAGTTAAAAGAATATTAAGAATAATGGATCACTCAACTATCTACTTTCTTATTGCCGGAACATATACACCAGTACTTCTTACCATTGGAGGAGCAGCAGGATGGATAATTTTCGGCATTGAATGGGCCTTAACCATTATAGGAATTACGTTTACACTTTTTTTCTGGGATCGATACGGGATCCTCCATGTTCTGTTTTATATAATTATGGGCTGGCTGGCAGTATTTATATGGAAGCCTCTTATGCAAACTGTTACTACACCTTTTATTATCCTTATGATCAGTGGAGGTTTAACCTACACTCTTGGAACAATAGTCTATAGTATGAAAAAGATGCCTTTCCATCATGCTGTATGGCACCTTTTTGTTCTGGGAGGCAGTGTTCTGCTTTTTCTGGCGATATATCTGCATTTGATGTAAGTTCCCGGCAGTAGAGTCAGTCACGCAAGAGACTCTTTGGGTCCCCTGCGTGGCTGCCTCTACCAATCAAATTTTAAAACTGACAGAAACACGGGTTTCTTTTTTACTTTCAATACTCATCCATCCACCAATCTTTTCTACAAGTGAGGTCACAAGTATAAATCCCAGACTCTCAGCTGTATCAATATTAAAATTCTCGGGCAGTCCTACCCCGTTATCTGTCACGCTGAGTGTTACTATGTCATCTGCCTTCTTAAAATCGATGTATACTTCCCCCTTTCTGTCATTTGGAAAAGCATATTTTAATGCGTTTGTTATCAGCTCATTTAAAATCAATCCCAAAGGTATGGCGAGGCTGGAGTCAAGATCTATCCTATCGATTCTAATTGTAATTTTTATTCTTGCTGAATCGAGGTTATATGTTTGGGAAATAGATTCTGCCAACTCCTTAATATAGGGTTCCATACTCACACTTGTCAGATCCTCTGAGAAGTAGAGGCGTTCGTATATTCCAGACATCGAATGTATACGATTTTGCGCATCAATAAAAACCCTCTGGGACTTTTCGTCTGATAGATTCTCACTTCCAAGACTGAGCAGACTTAGCACAACACTGAAATTATTCTTTACCCGATGCTGGAGTTCCCTCATAAGTATCTCTTTTTGCACAACCATCTGTTTTAAGGATCCTTCCGCCTGCTTGCGCTTTGTAACATCCTGCTGAACCCCGCAGTGTCCGGTAACTCTTCCTTCACCGTCATATAAGCAGAAATAATCCCCCTCCACAAACATCTGAGTACCATCAAACTTTCGTTCATCTGTTTCAATGTGCAATTCACCCTTGTCAAAGAGTTCTTTCCAGGCAGCCCTTCCTGCAGGAATATCATGTTTATATAGATCATTAGGTGTCAAACCGATAAAATCATCTTCTGTTGATATATACTGTTCTAACATTGCTTTGTTTATCTTTGTAATTTTTTGAGTTCTGAAAACAGTGTCCAGCGCTTTCTCTTTGTCTATTGAATCATTCCAGACAATTGGCTCATCAAGCATCATAAAGAAAAACCCTGTCAATGAACGTATAAAGAAGGTGTTTAATGTTTCCTCACTCTCTATTAAAGCCTTCTCTGCCAGTTTTAGTTCTGTGATATCATATGACGATTCAAAGATACCTATCATTCCTCCATTTTCATCAAACAGAGGATTGGCAGTAAGCTCAATCATACGGTTTTCACCATTATGCTGGACATGTTCATGCACAACAGATGTCCGAAGCAATGTTTCCTCCACTTGTTTCAACGGACATGGATGACTTATTCCATCACATGGAGTACTTCGGTTATGAGTCACCTTATAGCAATACAGGGAT
>CBDVAD010000391.1:0-3872 GCA_965371875.1 uncultured bacterium | reverse complement strand
GCTTTTATTCCCCTGGATCTAAGATTATCAACTGCAATCCGTGCAGTTCCTGTCACACTGCCTGCTGTAACAAGTACAAAATCAGCATCTTCACAATAATAGCTGTCAATCAACCCTCCATAGGATCTTCCAAAAGTATCTCCAAACTCTTTATCTACAGAATGGATAATTGCTTTTGCATCCAGCATCGCCTTGTGCTGCTGATACTTAAATTCCATATTATCCGCCGGGCTTGTACTAAACCCCATACTCTTTGGTTTTTCCAGGCTCATTTTATTGGGTGTCTTAAAAACAGGAAGGAATGAATCCACTTCAGCCTGATCCGGAATATCAACAATCTCATAAGTATGGGTCAGAATAAAACCGTCAAGGTTTACCATAAATGGAGTCAGTACTTCAGCATCCTCAGCAATCCGAAAAGCCTGTATTGTCATATCCAGAGCTTCCTGGGCATCTTCCACATAAACCTGGATCCATCCGCTGTCAAGCATAGACAGAGAGTCCCTGTGGTCTCCAAAAATACTCCAGGGAAGAGCAACAGACCTGTTGGCATTCATCATTACGATGGGCATTCTTCCACCACTGGCATAGTGCATACCCTCTGCCATATAGAGAAGCCCCTGGGAAGATGTTGCTGTAAATGCTCTGGCACCTACCGCACTTGCACCCATGGCCGCAGACATTGCTGAATGTTCCGATTCTACATGAATGTACTTAGCTTTTAGAGAGCCATCCTCAACCATCTCTGACAGGCGCTCCACTACTATTGTCTGGGGAGTAATCGGATAGGCAGAGATAACATGAGGTCTTGCAAGACGGGCTCCCTCGGCCACTGCTTCATCACCGGAAATAAACACCTTCTGTGTACTCACCTGTATCTTCATTTGGCGGGCTCCTCTTTGATCATTGCAATGGCATCAAAACTACATTCATGAGCACACACACCGCAGCCTTTACAAAAACTATAATCAAACTCGATCTTTTTATTATCAGTTTTAGATATTGCGCCATCAGGACACACAAGATAACACTGGTAACATCCAGTACAGGCATTTATATCTACAACAGGTTTAAATGTCCGCCATCCTGCATTTATGCTTACAAGATGGCCTGCATCAAAGGAAGGTCCTGTAGGATAATCTCTAATATGTTTCGGAGCAGCATAAGTTCTTACTTCAGGTTTTATCATCAACTCTCCCTTACCATCGCAAAGGCTCTCTGAACGATGTTTTTATTTTTCTCCGCAATGGCCGGTTTCATTTCTGCATCAATACTGTTCAAAGCTGAAGCAAGGCTTACTACACCGGAGGCAGCTACAAGAGCACCAAACATGGCAGTATTTGTAATTGGAAAACCAAGTATTTCAAGGGCCAGAGTGGTTGCATCGATAGTAATAACTTTTCGTCCTTTGAATTTCTTATTTACATATTTATCAGAAGAACTATTTAGAATAACAGATCCATTATTAGTCAGCCCCCGGATTGAGCTCTCATCCAGAAGGGTTTCATCCATCACAACTAAATAATCATATTCTGAAAATTCACTCCTATCTGTAATCTTCTTATCATCAATTCTGGTAAATGCAAGAACAGGAGCACCTCTTCGTTCAGGCCCGAAGGATGGAAAAGCCATAGCATACTTTCCTTCAAAAATTGAAGCAGCCTTACCCAGCAACCTGGAAGCAGTAAAACCTCCCTGACCGCCTCTTCCCAGCCATCGAACCTTGATCATATATTACTCCTGTATTACTCAATATTTTGTTTCAATATACGGAACGTTGTTTGTTTATTTGGAACATTATAACACAGATATTTTACCTGTAAAGAATAATTTTGAGTATAAAAGTTTTTTTAGAAGCTTTTAAGAATTTTATCTGCCAATGATATAAGTTCAGCAGAGAGTTCCTTGACTTTTTCTTCTGTAAACCGATAGGGAGAACCGGAAAAACTAATCCCGCCGTAAAAATCGATAGATTTAATATGGAGAGGAACCGCAATGCAGGACAAGCCTGGTTCAAGCTCCTCTTTTTCAAGACTGTAACCATTGTTTTTAACAAACTCTATCTGCTTTTTAAGCTCAGGGATACTGGTTACCGTATGCTCAGTATACGGTTTAAGTTCTATTACATTAAGAATTGCATCGACTTCAACTGCGGGCATGGAAGAAAGAATTGCCTTACCAAGTGAAGTGCAGTGAAGAGGTAGGTGATCTCCCAGTTTTGATCTCATCTGCAGCTCTCTGCTGCTTTCCACTTTATCCAGGTATAAAGCCGAATTATCATACATGCCTACAAGGTTTACAGTTTCATTTAGTCGCCGGCTAATCTCCTGCAGTTGAGGGTGAATTCTATCCACAATTCGTCTATTAGCATCCACTTTATGCCCAAGAGAAAAGAGTTCTATGCCAAGATACCAGTTCGAATCTCTTTTCTCCAGAATATTCAGTAATTCGAGAGTTTCAAGATACCTGAATAAGGTTGTCTTGTTCATTCCCAACTGTCGACCAAGTTCACTCAAGGATAATTTACCCTGATTATTCGAAATGAACTTAATAATATCAAAGGCTTTCTTAACCGAATTACTCACTTAAAACTCCAGAATAATTGTTCCGATATCTGAAATAGTGTTCAAATATATGTAACAGTATACCATAAACTCATTATATTTCAAATCTTTTTCATGGAAGGAGCATAAAATGTTTTTATCAATAGGAAATGCTGCACCATGGGTGGATATCGTCGTAGAGACGTAGCATGCTACGTCTGTACCCAGAAAATCAAAATGTGATCCCGTTAACCAAATCCGGGTGGAATTGGAGCGGATAGGCCGGGATGCTTGGGCGAGCAGTAAGCGAAGCGCACGACCAGCCTGACCTGAGCAAAGCGAAGGATACGCCCAAAAGAAAATTCCAATGTTTTTTATAAATTATTTCATATACTATCTGCGTCCTGATCACTGTTAACTGCTCACTGTTAACTGTCAACTGTCTCCCCCGGCCTTCGGGAATCGTTTCCTGCTGCTAAGCAGAATCATATCTCTCAGGTGGTTGATATCCTTTGCTTCCAGCCATTTTTCTTCAAATCCCTTTTCCTGAACCAGGGTTGCTATAGAGGCCAGCAATCGCAGATGAAGAACACGCTCTCCCTCGTTACCAACAATCAGGAAAATTGCCTTTATAGAATTTTCTGTTTCAGAAAAACTGACTCCCCCATGGCATCTTACTATCATCATATGAAGTAATTCAGTTTTTTCGAGAATAATATGGGGAATAGAAACAAAAGAACTGATTGCTGTAGAACTTTCACTTTCCCTGTTTTTAAGAAGTTTAAAAATTTCTCCACTATCCAAACCAAGATCTTCTCCCAATGGGCCGGAAATACGCGAAAAGAATTCATCCAGAGTAAAATGTTCATCCAGATCCAATACCACTGAATCCTTTACCATTCGATCAAATTTATCGTCCAGGATACCCTCCCTGTGACGGATAACTTCCCTAAGCTCCGACTCAAGACCATGTTGAGGCATCCTGCTGTCAATAATTCTTTTAAGAAGATACAGGAGTGCAAATTCTTTTTTTGATCTCTTTCTTCCATAAAACAGATACACCAGAACGCTGACAAAAATAAACACCAGACTTATTTCTATAGCTTCCATGCCAAGATCGATTAGTAGAAACAGATAGACAGCAATACTCAGGACAGGGATGTAGGGATAGAAGGGCACTTTAAAAACAGGCCTGTAGTTGGACAACCTACTCTCCCGCAGGACAATAACCGAGATGTTAGAAAGAATATATGCAATTAGAATTACCGATGATGCTGATTTAACCAGAATTTCCAGATCAATCTGAAGAGCAAGAATGATAAATACACC
>CBDVAD010000390.1:0-3878 GCA_965371875.1 uncultured bacterium | reverse complement strand
ATAAAAATTGAGAATCTTTCCCGACACTACCAGATGGGTCCTACTACAGTTAAAGCGATAGATGATCTTTCTTTACATATATCTGAAGGTGAATTTGTTTCGATAGTCGGTCCCAGTGGTTCCGGAAAATCGACTCTTATGAATATAATCGGCTGTCTTGATTCTCCTACATCCGGTACATATACCCTGGCAGGGGAAGAAGTTGCCGGTTTGAGTCGAAACAGACTGGCAGAAATACGAAATAGACATATAGGTTTTGTTTTCCAAAACTTCAATCTTCTGGGGAGGGAAAGTGCTGTAGAGAATGTTGAACTTCCTCTTATCTATGCCGGCATTCCTCCTAAAGAGAGAAGTGAGCGGGCTATGGAAATATTGAAGAGAGTAGAACTTGATGGCAGAGAGTTTCATCAGCCTAATGAACTCTCCGGCGGTCAACGGCAAAGAGTAGCTATCGCCCGGGCCCTGGCAGTCAACCCAAAGATACTCCTTGCTGATGAGCCCACAGGCGCACTGGATACAAAAACAGGAGCACAGATAATGGACCTGTTCAGGGAACTGCAGTCCGAGGGGGTTACTCTTATAATGGTAACTCATGATCCTGATGTAGCAGCCCAGGCAAAAAGGATAGTTCAGGTAAGAGATGGTAAAATCCTTGTGGATGTTCCGGTAGAGGAGTGGAATAGATGACAACCTTCAAGTTTACCGAGTCTGTAAAAATGTCTTTCAGGAGCATATTATCCAACAAGGCAAGATCCTTTCTTACCGCCCTTGGTGTTATGATTGGTGTTGCAGCTGTTATAACACTTGTAGCGTTAGGAAATGGAACACAGGAATCAGTAGAGCAAAGCCTGGAATCTTTAGGATCAAATTTGCTTATTCTATACTCCGGTCAACCAAAGGGCGGTAGTCTTGTCAGGAGAAATACAACAAATATACAGCCGTCTCTTACAGAAGATGACCTGGAGTTTCTTGACAGTCTTGTCCCCTCCCTAATTACTATTGCAGCCCCTGAGTCTTCAGATTCGGGTCAGATAAAATTTGGTAATAAAAACACTGTGGGAATTGTAATTGGTACAAACCTAAACTATCCTCAGGTAAGAAATTTCCATCCTATATACGGAACCTTCTTTTCTGAAACCGATCTGGCTGCCCGAAAACCTGCCGCTGTAATCGGTGCACAGATCTATAAAGACCTTTTTGAAGAAGGGGTTGACCCTGTTGGTCAGAAAATAAGAATTAATGGAGTAAGTTTTACTGTAACCGGCATTATGGAGGAAAAGGGATCTTCAACAAGTGATGCCTCAATTTTTATCCCTATATCCACATTTCAAAAATACATTTCAGGTTCAGATATGTATGCCCTGATAAATATACAGGCATCAAATCTGGATACAATGAGGGAACTACAGACTCATATAGAAAATGAGATTTTAAGAATGCATAAACTTCCAAATATGGATGCTGCAGATTTCTATATTGCCAATCAGCTGGATCTTCTTAATACTCTCCAGGGTGTTACAAGTACGTTTACACTTCTTCTTGGCAGTATTGCAGCGATAAGTCTTCTTGTTGGTGGTATTGGTATAATGAATATCATGCTTGTTGCAGTTACAGAACGTACGAGAGAGATTGGAATACGAATGGCCCTGGGTGCTAAATCCTCAGATATAATGAGTCAATTCCTGACAGAAGCAATTATCCTCTCTGTGGGAGGAGGACTAATTGGGATCTTTCTGGGTATTACTACTGCCATCGGGGCAAATAGATTTGGAGGTATGGCCTCCTCTATTTCTATCAATTCAGTATTCCTGGCATTTGGATTTTCAGTAGTAACAGGATTGTTTTTTGGAGGATACCCTGCCTACCAGGCTTCTAAACTGGACCCTATCGAGGCACTACGCTATGAATAAGACCGGTGTCTCGATACATTTTTGCTGAGCAAAAACACTCGACAACCGGTTTATCCAATAGTGCTCACAGTGTTTTACGTTCCTTCAGTCACTGAGTGCGACAAAGGAGCTGTACCACCGGTTGCTGAGTGTTTTGCCCCGGCAAAATGTATCGAAGTAACCATTGTAAAGAATATTAAATATAGGAGTTATGAAATGAAAAAGATTATATTGATTTTACTGCTGAGTTTAATACCACTGCTTGTAATGGCTCAATCTGATGACCCTGAGATTATGAAGGCAAAGGAAGAGACGGCAGTAGTTTTCGATTTGGGCAGATTTTTCGGTTATCTTAACACAATGGAATCAGAGGCTCCCGAACTGGCTTTATCGAAAGATCAGATGAAAGAGCTTTATGAAATATTAAATCGATTCCTCGCAATTGACCGAATAGAGGTTGATGATGCTGATGAGATATTGCTCCATATGGAAGAAGAACTTCTAACACTGGATCAGCTTATATATGTTGATGAACTGGCAATAGAGAAAATGGAAAACAGAGTAAGCGGCTCTGGTGCAGGAGGAGGCTCCGGCGGGGGATCCGGTGGCGGACAGCTTGCAAATTATGTAGCCGGAGGTGCATTTAATCCCTTAAAAGATCCTGAAAAAACAATTGGAAAAGATGTTGCCGCATTCTTTGACTACCTGAAAAAGAAACTTGGAAAATAGAACTGATTTTGGGCACTCAGTTGTAGTGCCCATTTTTTATAATCTGTAGGAGCTACTCATGGCGTTAGCCTTCAAAAAGACTGTATCAACATCAACAACACCGGAAACTTCCATTGCCACAGTTTTACAATACTCAACACTGGCATCTCCAAAAATATCACCGCTAAGAGTGATAATACCCTTATTGGCAACTACATTCAGATCACGTATTGGAATTTTCCTGGTGTATAATAAAATTTCCATTACATTCTGTTCCAGCAATAGATCATCCAGATTACAGTCATAATCCCTCTTGGTTTCAATTGCATCCTCAATGAGACTCAGGGAAGCATCTACAACCATAAATTCTGTATTTATTATTAAATCATAGAGCAAGAAGGAATCAAGTTTTTCATGAAAAAATGACTTGTAAAATCCTTCTCTCTCATTGTTGATATGCCGGATGATTTTTCCAGCTTCCTTGAGATGACAACCATGCTCTTCAGAAAATCGCAGAGCACACTGTTCGACGGGTGCTACAATTCTTATCTTGACCACTCCTGGAATACCGCTAAAAAGGACTTGAGTCCCCCTTCCCAGCAGAACACAATCCCCTTCCATTGCGAACTCAAGAATTGCCTTCTTCATAAAATGAAGGTACTTCTCTTTTGCCTCGGTGAAGCCACTCCATATGCCCGGCTTTTTCTCATCATATCTGTTAATCATTGGTTCAGGGACTTCAAGCTCGATAAGTTTCTTTTTCAGAACATTTCTGTCAAATACTCTGAAACCTTTTTTTTCAGCCAGGGACCGTGCAATTTCTTCACCTCCGCTTCCTGGCTGTCTTGAAATTGTTACTATCATATTAAGCCTCCTGGGTTGCATGGCCGACCACGCCAACTTGTTGGCGCCCAGCCTTGCTACATAATAAAGTTAAGGCCTAAGTAGACAGAATTCAAGTTAAATCAAGTTGTATGTCTCTGGATACCGGTTCGTCAAGGGATATAAGTGTTTCTGTTGACTGTATCTCGGGTATTCGCTGAAGTTTCTCCACCAGAAATATCTTTAAACCTAAAGTACTGCGGAGAACTGCTTTTATAAACAGTGAGTAGCTGCCTGTTGTGTAATGGACTTCCGTTATCTCCTTCATTTCATTTAATTTAGAAAGTACCAGGGAGGAGATATATTTGATTACGAGATTAAAACTAAGAAGTATTACATGTAAAATATGAATGGGACTGATTCTGGATAGAATAAACTTAAAACAGTTTAAGACCCAGC
>CBDVAD010000389.1:0-3882 GCA_965371875.1 uncultured bacterium | reverse complement strand
AACTCAGCCTTCTTTACGATATAAGCCAGACACTGGATAGAAGTCTCGATCTGAACCAGATAATACAACCGGTACTGGAAGCTCTCTCAGAAAAACTTGGACTCCTTCGCAGTACAGTAACTCTATTTAACCGACAGTCTGAGAAAATACAGATCGAAGCCGCCCACGGATTAACAACCGTCGAAAAGAAAAGGGGTGAATATCAGCTTGGAGAAGGGATAATAGGGAAAGTAATTGAGACTGGAGAACCTGTTCTTGTTCCAAACATCACTAACAGTCCTGATTTTCTTGACAGAACCAGAACTAAAAAGAAACATACCCGTGGTGAATTGGCATTTATCTGCGTACCAATCAAGATTGAAAACCTGACAATAGGGGCACTAAGCGGTGACAGACAATCCTCGGATCCTAAAGAACTGGATGAGGACCTAAAGCTCTTATCTATAATAGGGTCAATGATTGCGGGAGCAGTAAAGATCAGGCGGAAGGTACAGGAAGAACAGGAAAAACAAGCCCTTATGACACAGGATTTTAAACCTGCACATATAATTGGCAATTCAAATGCCATGATAGAGGTATATAATCTTATAAAACAAGTCTCAGCCAGTGATGCAACAGTTCTGATAAGAGGAGAAAGCGGGACAGGCAAGGAACTTGTTGCACATTCAGTTTATAAGAACTCTATTCGTAATAATAAACCCTTTATTAAGGTAAATTGCGCTGCATTACCCGAAACAATAATAGAAAGTGAACTTTTTGGTCACGAAAAAGGTGCATTTACCAGTGCTGTATCAAAACGAATCGGAAGATTTGAATTAGCTCATAATGGAACAATCTTTTTAGATGAAATAGGTGATCTTTCACCGGCTACCCAGATAAAACTCCTAAGGGTATTACAGGAAAAAGAATTTGAACGGGTTGGAGGCTCAACGACAATTCAGGTCAATGTAAGAATAATAGCAGCCACAAATCGCCCACTTGAAGATCTAATGAAAAAAAACCTCTTCAGGGAGGATCTATACTATCGTTTGAATGTATTTCCAATACATCTGCCCCTCCTGAAAGACAGACGCAGTGATATAATACTTCTTGCCGATCACTTCACAGAAAAATACGGGAAATTATCCGGAAAACCAATACGCCGCATATCAACCCCGGCAATAGAGCTGTTTATGAGCTACCACTGGCCGGGGAATATACGGGAACTGGAAAATTGTATCGAGCGTGCGGTTCTTCTAAGTACAGATGGCGTAATACATGGCCACCACCTTCCCCCCAGCCTCCAGAGCGCTGAATCTACAGGAACGGGACTCCATGAACCCCTTAGAACAGCTGTAGAAAAACTGGAGAAGGAACTAATTTTCGACGCCCTGAAATCATCCAAAGGCAACAGAGCAAAAGCCGCCAGGCAATTGGGATTAACAGAGCGGCAGATGGGGTTACGGGTAGAGAAATTCATCATCGACATAAAACGTTTTGCTACATAAATGTATGTTTTCATAATAATACCTACATTTTCGTATGATTATCATTGATAAATAAATATCATGCCGATATGTAATCGTACTGAACAGGCATGCCTGTTCGATATCTAAACGAAAACAGCATGCATACACCCGATAGGAAGGGACAGGCATGCCTGCCCCCTACACATGGCACACTATTTGCTATATAAAATACAACAATATACCAAGGAGTACATCTAAAATGAACAAAACAGATTTTACAAAAACACCGGTAAATGAAATATATGGAATGAACTCATTCGGTGATGCCGTTATGAGAGAACGACTTCCAAAATCAATATATAGAGAGCTGAAACTTGTTCAGGAGGGAAATAAAAGACTATCTCCGGAAATCGCTGAAGTAGTTGCCAATGCCATGAAAGACTGGGCACTTGAAAGAGGAGCTACTCACTATACACACTGGTTTCAGCCTCTCACAGGATTAACTGCAGAAAAACATGATTCCTTTATCTCCCCAACACCTGACGGCAGGGTTATAATGGAATTTTCAGGAAAGGAACTGATACAGGGAGAGCCGGATGCATCATCCTTTCCAAGCGGAGGCCTGAGAGCAACATTTGAAGCAAGAGGATATACAGCCTGGGATACAGCATCTCCTGCCTTTCTAAAAGAGGATAATTCCGGAGGTGTGACTCTGTGCATACCTACAGCTTTTATCTCCTATACGGGGGAAGCACTGGATATGAAAGTACCTCTTCTCAGGTCTATGGAAGCCATTAATATTCAGGCACTTCGTGTTTTAAAATTTCTTGGGATGGATGCGGAAAGGGTTACCACATCGGTAGGCCCGGAACAGGAATATTTCCTGGTAGACAGAAAGTTCTATGAAAAAAGACCGGACCTTATGCTCACAGGAAGAACAGTCATCGGTTCAAAACCTGCAAAGGGTCAGGAAATGGACGATCATTATTTTGGAGCTATAAAGGAAAGAGCATCCGCATTTATGAGCGAATTGAATATGGAACTATGGAAGCTTGGTATAGCCGCAAAAACCCAGCATAACGAAGTAGCGCCGAATCAGTTTGAGATAGCACCCATATTTGATACATCCAATGTTGCAACAGACAGAAACCAGCTTCTCATGGAAACCCTCAAAAAGATTGCTGCAAGACATGATCTGGTTGCGCTCCTGCATGAAAAACCATTTGCAGGTGTAAATGGATCGGGAAAGCATAATAACTGGTCACTAAGCACAGAGAAAGGGTTAAATCTCCTTGAACCCGGAGATGATCCTACTGAGAACGCACATTTCCTTCTGTTTCTTGCTGCAGTAATTAAAGCTGTCGATATATACGCACCACTTCTAAGAATGTCAGCTGCCAACGCAGGAAACGATCATAGACTGGGAGCAAATGAAGCTCCCCCTGCTATTATTTCTATATTTCTCGGGGATCAGCTTTCCCATATTCTGGAAATTATTGCCAGTGGCGGTGATTATTCTTCAGGTGGTAAGGAAACAATCGAACTTGGTGTATCCTCGCTGCCAAAACTTCCAAAAGATCTTACAGACAGAAACAGAACATCACCCTTTGCCTTTACAGGAAATAAGTTTGAATTCAGAATGGTCCCATCTTCAATGTCTATTGCCAATCCAAATATAATTTTGAACACAGCTGTAGCCGATGTACTATCCGAATTTGCCGATAAACTGGAAAAATCTTCAGATATAAATAAAAGTATGCAGGAATTAATAGCCGAAGCATATAAAAATCACAAAAGAGTTATTTACAATGGTAATAACTATTCAGAGGAATGGATTAAGGAAGCAGACAAACGGGGACTTGCAAACATTACAAATACTGTAGACGCCCTGACCGAGCTTTCCAAAGAGTACTCCGTAGAACTGTTTGACCGTCATAATGTATTTACTAAACAGGAACTTGAATCAAGACATGAGATCCACCTGGAAGCTTACAGTAAGCAGATACATATAGAAGCTTCAATAATGATTGAACTGACTAAAAAACAGGTTTTCCCGGCAGCCGGAGAGTATATAAGAGATCTTTCCGGTACAATTAAAGGGCTGGCAGCATCCGGTATTAAAGAAAGCAGCTCTTTTAATAAACTTCTGGAAAAGGTAGCAGAGACAGCTGATCTTCTCTATGAAAATATTGGAATCCTTGAAGGTCTACTTCTACATGCGGGGAAGGTTGAAACATCTCCTTACGATCAGGCCAGGGAATACAGAACTGAAGTTTTTACTAAAATGGCAGAACTCAGGACTGCATCGGATACACTTGAAACCCTCATCCCCTGCGAGCTTTGGCCAATACCTACTTATCTGGACCTGCTGTTTAGATTGTAATATTTGTTTATTTGGGCGTGCCCCTTCGTACGGAACAGGCATGCCTGTTCC
>CBDVAD010000388.1:0-3893 GCA_965371875.1 uncultured bacterium | reverse complement strand
ACTAAGGGTTATAAAACACGTAAGAAGAAAAAAGCTTCTGGCAAGTTTATTGTTAAGAGACGGAAGTAGGAGTGATAAGTGTCAAGGTCAATTAAAAAGGGTCCGTTTATCGAGAAAAAACTCTACAAGAGAATTGTTGAGGCAAGTAAGTCCGGGGATAAGAAGATGCTTAAAACTTATTCCAGAACTTCTACAATAATTCCTGAGATGGTTGGTTTTACTATCTCGGTTTACAATGGCAAATCATGGGTTCCTGTTTTTATAACAGAAAATCTTGTAGGCCATAAGCTTGGAGAATTTGCACCAACCAGAATGTATCGGGGACATGCATATTCAGATAAGAAAATGAGAAAGAGATAGGTGTAGAGATGGAAGAAAAACAGGTATACAGGTCAACTGCAAAATTTCTCATGATTTCACCGACTCAGGTTAGGCCCATTGCGGATAATATTAGGATGAAACCATATACAGAGGCTATGGCTATTTTAGACAGTCTTCCCCAGAAGGGCGCAGGCTTTTTACAAAAAGCTATAAAATCTGCAGCTTCAAACGCTTTATCGTTAAATAAGAAGCTTGATGAAGAGATGTTGTACATAAAGGAACTTCAGATTAATGAAGGTCCCAGGTTGAAACGTGTTTGGGCTAGAGCCAGGGGAAAAAGGGATATCCTTTTAAAAAGAATGTCTCATATTTACGTTGTAATTGATGAAATTGCAGGGATGGGGGAGTAAATGGGTCAGAAAGTTAATCCTATAGGAATTAGATTGGGTATAACCAGGACCTGGAAATCCAAATGGTATGTTGACCCCAGGGAGTATGCAGATACTCTTCATGAAGATCTTCAGCTGAGAAAAGAGATGATGGAGGCACCTGAAACTAAAGGAGCCGAAATTTCTGATATAGAAATAATAAGACATCCTCAGCGAATTACTCTTGTTGTTAAGACTTCGAGACCTGGTATTATTATTGGAGCAAAGGGTTCCAATATTGAAAAAATTGGTGCTCGTCTTCAAAAAACAGCAAAGAAAAAGATTCAAATAAAGATAAAAGAAGTCAAGCGGCCTGAAGTTGATGCTCAGTTGATTGCATTGGGTGTTGCAAGGCAGCTTAAGACTCGTGGTTCTTTTAGAAGAACACTTAAAATGGCAGTTTCGAATGCTATGAAAGGCGGAGTTCAGGGCGTTAAAATTAGAATTAGCGGCAGACTCGGTGGAGCTGAAATGGCCAGAACAGAATGGAGTAAGGATGGAAGAATTCCTCTTCATACTTTGAGAGCAGGCATCGATTATGGTTTTGCAGAAGCTATTACTACCTTTGGTTTAATTGGTGTTAAGGTTTGGGTTTACAATGGTGATGTTTACAAAAATGACCGTAAGGAAGATGCAGGTTTACTTGTTCGAAAGAAAAGAGAACCAGCTCCATCGAGGAGACAGTAGGTATGCTTAGTCCAAAAAGAACTAAATATAGAAAACTTCAACGTGGTAAACGGGACGGAGTTGCAACGAAGGGGAATAAAGTATCCTTTGGTGAATATGGTCTGATGGCACTTGAACCCAGATGGATAACAAACCGTCAGATTGAAGCTGCACGTATTGCAATGACCAGAAAGATTAAGCGTGGTGGTAAAGTCTGGATCAGAATTTTTCCACACATGCCTTATACTAAAAAACCTGCTGAAACTCGCCAGGGGAAAGGTAAAGGTAATCCTGAGGGATGGGTTGCTGTTGTTAAAACAGGAACTGTAATGTTCGAAATGGCTGGTGTTGATGGCAGCCTTGCAAAAGAGGCATTAACCCTTGCAAGTGCTAAACTTCCTATCAAAACAAAGATAGTTGTAAGAAGGGATCTGGAGTAGAGTATGAAAGATTCGTTAAATGATTTGACGTACGATGAGTTATTGGTGAAGAAAGAAGAGCTGAGTCGAAAACTACTTGATGTTCGTATTAATAAGGTTATGGGGCATGTAGAAAATCCTCTTGAGTTGAGGGTTGTCCGCCGGACAATTGCCCGGTTGAATACAATCATTCATGAATATGCTCTTAAGATCAGAAAGAATTAAAGTAGATCAGCGGATAAGAGAGGCTTGGATATGGATGTAAATAAAAAAACCTTTACGGGTCAGGTTGTAAGCGACAAAATGGATAAAACCATTGTAATTGCTATTACAACAAAGACTCTTCATGGGCTTTACAAAAAGTATGTTAAAAGTACTAAAAAAGTAAAAGCACATGATGAAAAAAATGATGCCCGGATGGGCGATACCGTTAGAGTGGTTGAATGTAGACCTATCAGCAAAGATAAGCGATGGCGTCTGGCTGAGATCGTTGAACGGGCAAAATAGTTTAAAAGGAGTTGCGTTATGATACAGATGCAGACATATCTGAATGTGGCAGATAATAGTGGCGCAAAGAGAGTACAGTGTATAAAAGTTCTTGGTGGTAGTAAAAGAAGAATTGCAGGCATAGGTGATGTAATTGTTGTCGCGGTTAAAGATGCTATACCAAATGCAGCAATTCGAAAGGGTGAAGTGCAGAAGGCTGTTATCGTAAGAACTAAGAAAGAATACAGAAGACCTGATGGTACCTATATCAGATTTGATGATAATGCTTGTGTTATTATTGATGCGAATAGTAATCCAAAAGGGAAACGTATTTTTGGACCTGTAGCCAGAGAGTTGCGGGATGCCGGTCAGATGAAGATTGTTTCACTTGCTCCGGAAGTGCTCTAAGGGGTTGTCATGAAAGAAAAAATGAAAACCAGAATCAAGAAAGATGATACAGTTAAGGTTTTGACTGGTAAAGAAAAAGGAAAAACCGGACGTGTATTAAAAATTGATAGGGTTAGTGGAAGAGTTATTGTGCAGGGGCTTAATATGGTCAAAAAGGCCGCTAAGAAGAAAAGCCAGCAGGATAAGGGCGGCATTATAGAGATCGAAGCACCGTTACATATTTCCAATGTTGCAATGACTACAAAAGGCGGTCAGGTGACAAAAATTGGTTATAAATTTGAGAATGGCAAAAAGATCAGATTTGCCAGGAAAAATGGAGAAGTGCTCTAATGGAACAGTATGTACCTAATGTAAAGAGGCTTTATAAAGAGAAAGTAGCGAAGGAGCTTTTTGAAGAGTTTGGTTACAAGTCTACTATGGAGATACCTGGAATAGAAAAGGTTTCTATCAATGTTGGAGTTGGTGACGCTATCTCAAATAAAAAGTTTCTGGAATCTGCAGTTAGAGAATTAGAACTAATTTCAGGTCAGCATGTTGTTAAGACTAAAGCCAGAAAGTCAATCTCTAACTTCAAATTACGTGAAGGTCAGGAGATCGGTGCTAAAGTTACTCTTCGGGGTAACCAGATGTGGGAGTTTTTGGATCGACTGATGAATGTTGCTATTGCTCGAATTAAGGACTTTAGGGGTATTAACCCTAATGCTTTTGATGGACATGGAAATTTTTCAATGGGAATAACAGAACAGATTATTTTCCCTGAGATTGATTATGATAAAATTGAGAGAGTCAGTGGACTGAATGTTGCGATTGTTACAACAGCCAGGACAGATCAGGAAGCGAGACTGCTCTTAAAAAAACTTGGTATGCCTTTTAGGAAGTAGGGAGTTTAATTGTGGCAAAAAAATCTATGATTATAAAAGCCCAGCGGAAACCAAAATACAGTACACGTATTGTTAATAGGTGTCGTATATGTGGTAGACCCAGAGGGTATATGAGAAAATTTCAAATGTGTAGGATTTGTTTCAGGAAGTTGGCCAGTCAGGGTCTGATTCCAGGTGTAACAAAATCAAGCTGGTAGGGAGAACGAAATGTCAGTATCAGATCCTTTAGCAGATATGCTTACAAAAATTCGTAATGCCAGTAGTGCGCGTTTCGAAAAAGTAGA
>CBDVAD010000387.1:0-3899 GCA_965371875.1 uncultured bacterium | reverse complement strand
GTAATATCTCTTTCAGGAGAACATTTTTTCCGCTTTATCCTCTCATCTCTTGCACATAAAACAGAAGAATCTGTGACTATCCTCGAAAGACACCAATACTCAGATCTTACCGAAAGAGTCTGATGTGAAAATCAGGATAAAAAAATCGGGAGCAGGAAGGGATTTTTCCGGAGCAATGACAGATATATCCTTTCTTCTCATCATCTTTTTTCTTGTAACCTCAGTATTTATCTCAACTCAGGGGATTCTTATTAAGCTTCCTGATCAGGAAACTACACCAAGGAGACTTCATCCGAATGAGGTTATTTCAGTTGAAATTATCTCTGAGGGAAATTACAGAATAGAAGAGAAAACTGTAAGTAAAAAAGAACTTGCTCCTTTAATTGCCCTTCATGCCCGGGCACTAAAGGAGCCTATTCTTGTACTGGGAGTTAGCAGTGATATTATCTATGAGGAAGTAATCCTGATTCTTGAAATAGCAAAAGAAAATGGAGCATCTTCTTTTAGCATTCAATATCAGGAAAGTGAACCCAGGGGACTGAAAATAGGAGAAGAAAGCTGATGAAACTGCAGATAAAAAGAAAACCTTTTGGGGTTACTCTTCTGGCACTTCCTGATATTGCCTTTCTGCTTCTTATCTTTCTGATTCTAACAGTGAGTGTAGATGATCAGGGAGAAATTCAACTACCTAATTTTAAGTTTCTTCAGGAAACAGAGTTTCCAGAGAACATTGTGCTTACTATTTCCGAAACCGGAGAATACCAGCTTGCAGGGCAGGTTATTGAAAAAGGAGATCTTGACTCTATTTTAAACATAATTCAGGAAACAACAGTAATCCACCTCATGGCAGACAGACGAAGCAGGTACAGCGATGTGGACTTTATTCTGGGACAACTTCAGGAAAAAAATCTCAGGGATGTAGTTCTTATAATGGAAGATAATAAACAGAAAGATAATGAATAAACGATTTTTTTTGAATATTTCAGTATTTTCCATCTCTATATTACTGCACTTATTGGCCTTATTACTATCATTCAGACTCCAGAAACCTGTAGAGTTTGAAGAGATTGCCCCTGTCTTTACCATGATAGATGCAGTTGTTGTAGAAGAACCTCAAGTAGTTTTTGTACCCCCGCCACAACCTGAACAGGAAATAATAGAAAAAGTTAATGAGGCCGTGACTCCCGATGAAGAAGTGGAAGAAACTCCTGAAGAGGAGCCTGAAGCGAAACTGGAACCTATAGTCAATCCCAATACGATGACAAACAGAGAATCTTATTCATCCGTAAGACCCACAGAGACGAATTACATCCCGTTCTATAAGGTTGAGAGACGTCCGGAATTTATCCATCAGGCAGCTCTTGAATATCCGTCCCAGGCAAGACGGATGAAAATTGAAGGAACAGTTATTATCGAGGCAGATATTGATTCGGAAGGGAATCTAATACAGATCAGATTAATTAGAAATGCAGGATTCGGATTTGATGAAGCAGCTATAGCTATGATGGAAGCATCTGCATTCAGACCTGCTATGATGGACGGAAGACCCGTTGGAGTACGAATGCGTTTTACTATTAAATTTGAAATTTAAATCATTTCTTCCTCTGAAAGACCTTTCAACCCATTATGAAGAGTAAGAAGGTCAGTCCTTATCTCTTCCATTTCAAACCCGTCAGCTTCACTTTTGCGTTTGATAATCTTTATTAAATCTTTTACTTCTGCTCTGTAATTCCGGCTCATAAAAGATTCAAGGTTTTTTAGATTATCAGTATACAGTACCAACGCATTAGCAAGTACTTTAGCTGTTAATCCGGCAAGAAAATTCTGAACATCCCTTGCATGTTTATTTTCAATAAGGGTAGAAAATGGTTCCCGCTGCATCAATTCGTCCAATTTTTTTCTGATACTGCTATCCCCACGGACCTTAAACTCATTCCGAAGAAGAATAGTTGATTTAAAGGAAAGATCCAGATGATCCTTCCTGAATGCACTATAGATTTCCCTGAGTGCTTTCCGTCCGGAAGCTATCATCTCCTCTCTGGAGACTGAAGCCCCTTTTGTTTGTTCCCATTCATCCTTTTGGGATTTCGGAAGAAACTTGAAAAATCGCGACCTGTTAAAAAGCGGATCAGAAAAATAATATATCTTTTTCGCCTCGATTACTTTTTTAGAATATGTAAACAAGGGCTGCATTGCTTCACTTTTCCAACCTGTACCGGAAAAATAATTCTGGACAATTCTTCTAAGATCAATATCATCAATCAGATTAAAAAATTCAGACAGGGTCATTGGAGGGAATAGATTATCCTTGAAAAAAATGTGAAGCAGTTCCTGGTTTAATGAAATTATACGGACTAAATCTGAGTGAAGAAACTTCTCTGATTTCAATAATCTACTGGAAAACAAAGATATAATATCTTCGGAAAGATTTACCTTTATTGGAATTTGACTGTTTTGATATTTGATCCTGCCGGAGAGAGCAACCTCCCTGGAGCTGATCCCGGAAGACCCCCGCTGCCCACCTCCTATATTGCTTATCTCAAAGAACCTTCTCCACATTGGCAGTACAGCTTTGAGCAGAGACTGCATCATTTTAGCAAGAGAAGCATTTGATTCACCTTTTGAAGGAATAAAGTAATTAATACTGTAAGGCTTCTCATTTATAGTAAATGTCAAAGCAAAATTAACTCCAGTTTCCGGAACGCTATTATCCGATCCCCAATTTATAGTATCAAATCCGGAAACTGCACTATGCTCCCCTAAAAGAATGCTTCGGGGAAGAAAAAATCTTCCAAATATAAAATCAGCCTCATTACTAATTTTCCTGGATAAAATATTATCATGATCTTCAAAGGCTTCATCCCTCTGGATAGAGACAGGATTCAAAAGAAGATTATCTATTAGATCTAAAGTAATTCCGGATTCCTGACAATGATTATTAAATTGCAGAATTTCCTCTTCCACTAAAAAAAAATAAATAATTACAGATTCAAATTTAACAGTAAAAATCTCGACACCGGAGGTCTCCCAAAGCACCTCATCCTTTCCCTTCAACTCTGAACATATATATTCCGGAAAGCCTGCTTTTTCGCCACTGGCACCTACAGAATCAATCCCGGGGCTTTTTTCTTCCTGTAGTAAATATAATGGCAGATTGCCAAGAAATTTCAGCAATTCAGAGGAGATATCTTTTCCGTTTATTGATGGCAGATATGTTGTGATAAAATCAGAAGGAAAAAAAACCAGAAAAGGTGATCGGGTAGAACTTCGAAAGAACTTTAATATATACCCATTATCCTCACCGGACAGATAAATCTGCCAGTTAGTAAATTTTATCTGTACCAGCTCTATTTCAGAGGTATTCCCGGTTATTTTTTTAATATTGCTTCCCAGAAGTTCCGGAATTAATGTTTTAACAGAAAGAATAACAGGTTCTTCTTTTTTCTTTTTACCTAAAACTGATAAAATACCCATTAATTAAACTCCATAAAAAGAGTATACGGGCAATCAGGAAAAAAGGGAAATGATTACTTGTGAAAGATTCTTTACTTAATAATTGTCGGGACAATATAATCATCCAATATAGATAGATGCGGCGTAAAGCCTAGTCTCCCACTATGAAAATCTTCTGAAGTTATTACTATTACCAGGCCTAAGTCCGGAACAACACAGAGATACGGTCCTCCCAACCCGGCTGCCATGTAAGCGGAATAACTGTGTGTAGAAAACATCCACCACTGAAATCCATAACCCCCTCCGGATCTTGATAGTAACCCCTGAGGCAAATCAACTTTATGTTGAGTGGAGTCTTTAACCCATTCTAAAGGAACAATCTGTTTCTTCCCCCATGTGCCGCCTTTGATGTAGAGAAATCCCAATTTGGCCATATCCCGACTAGT
>CBDVAD010000386.1:0-3919 GCA_965371875.1 uncultured bacterium | reverse complement strand
TGGGAATGACACGTAACATCCATACATCAACTGTAGAACTCTTTGAGCATTATCTTGGAGATGTTCATACAAGCCTGGCTAAAAAGAAAGCACGTCTTATCCATGGGACAACGAAGGGCCCAGTAGAAAGTATTGTGGAGTACCCTGCTAAATATTCTGTTCCGGAATATAAAATGGAGTTAATTAATAATGCCAATCTATTTTCCTATGGAAAGATTGATTTTGGAACAATGTTTTTTCTTGAGCATTTCCCGAGATTTAAAAATCAGCCGGAAAAGGTTATTGATCTTGGTTGTGGTGATGGAACTCTTGCCTTGCTTGCAGCAGAAAAATGGCCTGAAACTCCAATACTTTGTGTAGATGATTCTTATTTAGCTGTAGAATCAGCAAAGGAAAATTTTAAAATTAATGGCTATGAAGGACGGTCGGAGTATAAGGTAACAGATTGTCTTACTGGAATTCCTGCTAAGAGTGCCGATCTTATACTCTGTAACCCTCCCTTTCATGAATATCATGCTGTATCAATGGGGACAGCAGGAAGAATGTTTAAGGATTCATTTCGGGTCCTAAAAACCGGGGGCTCTCTTTTTATCGTTAAAAACAAGCATCTGGGATATCAAAGCTATCTAGAAAAGCTTTTTGGAGAATGTAAGACGATTGCAGGTAATAAGAAGTATGAGATTCTGAAAGCTGTTAAAATAAAATAAATTTCATATATTTATTGTTATTTTCTTGCACTCTCAGTTTCTTTAAATTATATATTAATATATGCCTTCAATAGAGATTAAAAGTCTTGATCGGATAAAACCAGGTGACAGGCTTCTTGTGGATGCCGGAGCCTTTGCAAAGGCCGGGCGTCCTGCAGATGAAAAGGTCATAGATCTTATGGTAAAGCATAAGGTGGTTTATGTTCCGACAATTTCTTCTACCTATGAGGAGAAGGAATACCTTCAGAAAAAGGGGCTCGACGAATCATCAATCATTACTAAAGAGCTTGAAAGTCGCATTGATTCGATAGTTAAACTTCGTTTTAAGATGATAGATAAACTAAAGTCTATCTATATCCCTTTTTCAGAGACTAGTTCTGTTTTTCAGGTCAGGGGAAAGAAGAAGCAGATGGCAAGAGATGTTCTTCTGGAACCGGAACCGGGTGTTTTATACCAGCCGGAGATTGATGCCGGAAGCCATATATTGATCTCTCCCAATCATCTTAAGTTTTTAAAGGATTGTTTATTCTCTTATAATACTATTATCGAGAGAATGACAGTCAGGGATATGGACACCCGGGGGCAGAAAAATATAATCCCCAGGCAGCTGTTTCATTCTGTACGCCTTCATAGCTATTATGGGGGTGATAAGGTTTCATCTATTGGTGATGCAGTCCCCTGGCAGACCCTTGATATTGCCAGTATGTTCCTTGTTGTAATGAATAATATCAATAAAAAGCGGATATTGCAGGGATTGCCCCTCTCGGAGCAGAGGTTTGATGCAGCCAAGTCAGTAGACAGAGAAACCATTTTTCAATACAGGGGAGAGCTCCTTGTGGACGCTGCTCTGGGAATTCTCTTGTCAGAGATAGGTTTTTATCAGGAAAAGGTTCATCGTGTGTTATCCCAGAGGCCTGTTCTCGGCAGCCATGGATTTACCGGGAGGGAACAGATTCTTCTTCTTCAGAAGTCAATTAATATTGCAAAAAATCTATTTAGAAACAGGGGTGATATTTCTGCAATTTCCAGGATCATGATTACGATGCAGAAAGAATATCCTGATGGTACAGGATTCCCGTATTTGAATGAGAATCGATTTTTTCATGAATTTATCCGTCTTTTTCAGATAATTCATTTCTATGATGAAATGGCAACTCCTGTTCTTGGATCAACAATGTTTTATAAAACAGATGTAATAAAGTTTATGAAGGCAAATTCAGGCCCTTATAATTATTCAAAAGATAAATTTATACCCAACGCCAGATTTGATTCTTCTTTGCTTAATGAGTTTTTAAATATTGTTAAACCATGGGATATAGGTGAAAAGATATCTCTTTATGGAGAGGGTTCCAGAAATCACAGGGTTTTTGTTGGGAGAGTTTTTTCCTATACTAACAGTCATATTCCTCTGATTTCAATTTTAAAAGATGAAAGAACAGGAAAAAAGTATCCATTTGGATCCTTACTCCTGCATCTGCCCGGAGCAACAATAATTAATATGAAAGGTGGAAAGATAGTCGGGAAGAAGAAAATACCCGAGCTTTCAGGTATGGAAATTATTGAGTGCAGTATAAATTCCGGTGATATTTTCGAATGGAGTGATATTGTTTTTGGAAATAAGCGTACTCTTGCAAAACGATTCAGAAAATTCTAAATTTTTCTTTTTTATCCTTAAAAACTCTTAAACTTGGTATATGCTTAGAGTATTGGAGGCAGAACGTGAGCGATGAGCTGGAATTAGAAGATCTGTTATTTGAAGAAGATGAGAAGCAGGATTTTCTTATTGAACATGAATCACTGGACAATAGTGATAATCTGTCCGAGCGGTGGGCCTCCTGGGTAAATACCGTTAACAGATAAGTTATTTTTTTAATTCTCTATCAATAATGCTTTCCAGTATTAGCGCTGCTTCGTATACCACCGGTCTGCAGCCTATTTCAGGATCTCTGTATTTGTTCTTGAGAAAAGTGCAGCCAATAGAACCTGTTTCATCTTCAAAGATATATAAGAATTCTCTGGTAAGCTCAAAAATATAATCGCTTTCATGAGCTTTTTCTTCTACAAAAAGATGACTGAAAACCATTATAGAACCTGTTAGTGCTCCGCAGGTACTTTCTATTCCCATTCCACCACCAAATCCCGCAGCTAGTTTAAGAGATGTTCTATCCAGTTTCATGTCGTATGCCATATTTGCTGCCTTTAAGATGGTTTCAGCACAGTTAAGATCTTCTTTTGCATCAAGTCCGGATTTGACTATTTCAGATAATTTTATTTCCTTGCTTTTCATACCAGCATATTACAATTTCTCTTATAAATTTCAAGTATATCAGAATAATTGTGAGTGCTTTGACGATATTTAAATAAATCACATTTTATATAATAAAGTGAAAAAAGTATAAATAATGTGAAGATATAACGGTGGAAAGTTTTTTTGCTTAAAAGTTGATCATGAATATCTGAATCGAAAATTCAGTAAAATTGTGCTCAAATATTATTTATAAAAAATATAAACCCAGGATTTATACATAAAATGCAGCGTAAACAAGTATATTAATAGAAAATTACAGTAAATAAACAATAATAACAATAAATTCTGGGGAAAAAAAGATTTATATTTTAATTGGATTAAACTAATTGACATGCTTCGTAAGTAGTTTTATATTCGTGAAACATATCTATTGTGATTATATATGGAGTTTAAAATATATTTATTATCATTTATGTATAGTATTGATTGTTTAAATAAAATAGGAAGAGGGCGCTTATGAAGAATTTGTTTATTTCAGTGTTACTGCTTCTTGGAGTATGGTTGCTGCTGAATGCTTCCTTATCTCCTGTGGTTATTGTTTCAGGTTTTGCAGCATCGTTGATGATAACCGTTTTTTTCTCTGTCAGACATCCTGTGTTCAGGGAGATGAAACTTAACCCCAAGGCAATTGCTTATTTTTTTATCTACATTTTTGTATTCACTATTGAACTGGTAAAGGCAAATCTGGATGTTGCAACGAGAGTAATATCTCCTTCTCTCCCGATTAATCCCGGTATAGTGGAAGTAAAGACCCGGCTTACTTCAAAAATAGGTCGTCTGGCTCTTGCCAACTCAATTACCCTTACTCCCGGAACCTTAACGGTGGATATCAAAGATGATTCTCTGTTCATACACTGGATAGATGTAACATCAACCGATATCGAGGGAGCTACAAAAAAGATAG
>CBDVAD010000385.1:0-3919 GCA_965371875.1 uncultured bacterium | reverse complement strand
GACCAGATACCCGAAACATAACTTAATATACTAACTCGTGCCCTGATGTTCCTGTTGGGTCAGTCACGGGGGTTTGCACACCAAATCCCCTGTGACTGACCCTACTGGAACCCGTATACTACGGAACATGGTAATTAGCGGTTCTATATCGCCTTTATAATCAAAAGAGTCTGATCATCGTGTTGACGGGAATCCCCTACAAATGAATTAAGATCAGATCTTACTGATGCAATTAGTTTCTCAGGTGTCAGACCTGCATCGTTACGGAGTACCCGTTGTAGAGAATATTGTGAGTACTCCTTATTATCTATATTTCTTGCCTCTGTTATCCCATCGGTATAAAGTGCAAGAATATCATCCTTATCCAGAGTTATTACCTTCTGAACATAAGTTTCAGTACTTTCAATGCCAATGGGAAGTCCGGGAGTATCTATTTCAAGAAAGCTTCTTAAACTACTTTGATAATGAAGCAGGGGTGCATGAGCTGCATTGGAATAAGCCACTTCTTTTGTGGATTCATCATAAATAATAAAGCTCATTGTTGCGAACTGATCTGCATCCGTTCTACCTATAATTGCCCTGTTCAGTATTGTTAAAATTTGTGCAGCATTCCTTCTTGGTGAAGCTGCCAACCTTATAATAGTACGAATCATTATCATCAATAATGAAGCAGGAACACCCTTCCCCACAACATCACAGATAATAATTGCTGTTTTATTTTTATCCAGTCTGAAGAAATCATAATAGTCACCACTAACACCTCTTGCAGCTTCTGTAAAAGCAGCGAACGAGAGTCCTTTTGTATCAGGGATAGTTCCAGGAAGAAGATTCTTCTGAATATCTGCTGCAATTCTTATTTCTCTGTGGAGTTCACTTTTCTCAATAAGATCATGATAGTTATATATATTATCTATAGTTAATGCCGCATAGTCACTAAAGGTTCTGATATGATTAAAGTCAATATCAGTAAATCTTTCACCAGGCCTTGTTTTTGCAAGAACAATCGTACCAAGAACCCTGCCTGCTATTATAAGGGGAACTACTATTATTGAGCTGATATAGAGTAAAGAACCCTCTTCCTGATTCTGTTCCATGTCTTCTTCAAGAAGAACATCCCTGATAAAAATATTACCACCACTCTCTACAGCACGACCTATTATAGTTTCACCTGTTAAAATAGGTGTATTATGAACTAAGTCAACCAGTTTTTCCATATCAGTAATGTATTCAGGAGGGACATAGAAAAGAGGAGGAAGCAGTCCTATTGCAATCTTCTGCTTGATTAACGAATCATCCAGCTCATCTACTAAAAATACAGATCCGGCATCTGCAGCTGTATTTTTAACTGCTGAATCAATTACAATTTCCAAAACTCTGTCAAGGTTACTTTCTATCGAAATGGATCCACTTATTTCAAGCATAAAATCAAGTACCGATTCAAGTTTTTCCCATAGTTCATTTTTAAATACATTAAAATGATCTGAAAAACTCTCAAATTCATCTCCGGATTCTATATGTAATTCATGGGAAAAATCTCCCAGAGAAAGGGATTTTATAGCATCCCTCATTTGAATAATACGTGTTCCCATTCTCCGGGAAAAGGTAGTTATAATAAAAAGACTAAATACAAACGTAAGAAAGGAAACTACTATAGATATCAACATACTCCTGGTTGTTGATCTGTCAGTATACTCTCCTACGGAAATCAATTCGTTTTGAAGGTCGGCCATAAAGTCATTTGTCTTTTTACCAAGAATCTGAAGATTCCCCTCGAATTCAAAAATTAACTGAATATAAGATCGTCTCTTTATATAATCACTCTCATCTACAGCGGATTCAAGAATTTCATATTTAAGTCTGATCAATTCACTATTTCCACCCAACTCTGTATATGGATCTGCAATAATGACATCCAGCTGTTCAAAAAGACGAAGATAATTGGTTTCATAAATTTCAAACCATCTATCAACTAAACCAGTCAAAACCTTTCCATTTGCTATAGGAAGATTTTTTATCATTTCAGGATCTCTGAACTGGTTAAAAATAATACCAAACCTATTAATAGAATCTATAATACCTGACTTCTGCTCAAACAGATCCACATTTGAAGTCATTATACTGTCAATTCTTGATTTTATCTGTTCAGCACCGGAAAGAACTTTTTCTGAATGAATTTGTAAATCCTTAAGTTTAATAATTGATCTGGAATAGAAAAATATTACTGATAGGGCTATAATAAATCCGACTACAGCTGCTAACTGCAACAGTACAAGTTTGGGCCTTATATTCATACCTGGATAATAACACAGGAAGGGGTGAAGGGGAAGGATTAAGGAAGGGGTAAATGGAAGACAACACAAATAGAAAACTAATCGAGTATTTCAAAACCTTTATTACGGACAATCGTCTGGAAAAGATGGAAAAAATCCTCCTTGAAAGAACAAGATATTTGACAGTAGTTCTTGAAAATATTTATCAGCCCCACAATGCCAGTGCTGTACTTCGCAGCTGTGATGGATTTGGGGTGCAGGATGTGCATATTATTGAAAACAGTAACTCATATAGAGTTAATCCAGGTGTTTCCCTGGGGACAAGCCAGTGGCTGACTCTTCATAAATATAATGAGGAAAAGGAAAACACCATTACTGCTATAAAAAAACTAAAGGCGAATGGATATAGAATAGTTGCCACCACTCCTCATAAAGATGACCAAAACCTTGAAATGTTTGATCTGTCAAAAGGCAAAATCGCTCTGTTCTTTGGAACAGAGATGCATGGCCTCTCTGATATTGTACTTGAAAATGCAGATGAATTTATGAAAATTCCGATGTACGGCTTTGTAGAAAGCTTTAATATCTCAGTTTCCTGTGCCATAAGCCTGCACAATTTAAGCCACAGGTTACGTGAATCTGATATTGACTGGGAAATAGATACATTGGAAAAAGAAAAGATTCTTCTTGAATGGATGCGTAATTCTGTTAAGAATGCAACCAGCCTGGAAGAGGAATATTACAGAAGACAGTTAACAGTTAACAGTTAACAGTTAACAGTTAACAGTTAACAGTGAGGGAAGAGACTATAGGGGCGCGATTTATCGCGTCTTTACATGGGGACGTGTCCCTATTGCCCAATCAAAAGTTTAATAAAATCAGCGCCTTCTATTTCGCCGTATGACCCTGCTTTAGCGGAATCTTCATCGTATATTTGTACGTCATCCGGGGTTTCTCCGGGTTTCATAATTACGAATGGTATAGGCTCTCTGGTGTGAATACGCATCTCTACCGGGGTGGGATGGTCCGGAAGAACAGCAATTGTAAGTTCATCTCCTATTTCATCCTTATGATCAAGAATATACTTTACGATACGTGTATCAAGATACTCAATTCATTTCATTTTGAGATCAAGATCCCCATCATGTCCGGCTTCATCCGTAGCTTCAACATGAAGATAAAGGAAATCATGAGTCTTAAGAGTTTCAATAGCAGCTGAAGCTTTACCTTCATAGTTAGTGTCATACAGTCCTGTTGCTCCTTCTACCCGAATTACATCCATACCGGCATATACACCAATTCCATTTATAAGATCTACTCCTGAGATTACTGCTCCACTAAGGCCATAAAGTTCTTTGAATGAGGGCATTACCGGTTTGGTTCCAGGAGACCAGGGCCATATTATGTTTGCAGGATCTTTTCCTGATTTTATTCGATCTTTGTTTATGGGATGATTCTGGAGCATCTTCTGAGAATTAAGAATAAGAGTATTTAGAAGTTCAGCATTATTCTGACCTTCTACAGATGATGGTCGAACAAGCAAATTCGAATACAACTCTCCAGGATGATCATGGGGAGGAGTACATTCTATAGCGGCCCCCCCCCTTAATCCCCCCCCCCTTATCACAAGAATATGTTTAAAAGATATT
>CBDVAD010000384.1:0-3930 GCA_965371875.1 uncultured bacterium | reverse complement strand
GACATCTGGAATACGATGTGGAAGGGGTACAGTTTCATCCTGAATCCATAGGAAGCCCGGCTGGAAAACAGATTTTTGCAAACTTTATCAATTACAGACGGGAACCCTTTCCTGTAAAACAGATTCTTACCAGCATAATAGATGGTAAGGATCTCTCTTTTGCAGAAGCAGAGGGCTTTATGACGGAGTTGACAGAGGGAGGATTAAATAACTCCCAGATTGCAGCTTTTTTAACTTCTTTAAACAGTAAAGGAATTACCGGGATAGAAATAGCAGGTTGTGCATCTGCTCTTCAGAAAAAAAGAACATCAATAGTCCCTTCATCTCCTGTTCTGGATACCTGCGGCACAGGAGGAGACGGACTTGGAACATTTAACATATCATCATTCTCAGCCCTGATTGCCGCGGCCTGCGGTGCATCTGTGGCTAAACATGGAAACAGAGCTGTCAGTTCATTAAGCGGCAGTGCTGAATTTTATTCCGAACTGGGATTTGATATCACACTCTCCCCTTCAAATGCAAAAAAATTACTGGAAAGCACAAATTTTACATTTCTATTTGCTCCTACATATCATGGAGCTATGAGATATGCGGCTCCTGTTAGAAAGGAACTGGGTATAAAAACAATAATGAACCTTCTGGGACCTCTTGTTAATCCTGCAGGAGCTGAGTATCAGATTATCGGTGTTTATTCTGATAAATACTGCATCCCTGTAGCTGAAGCGGCAAGGTTACTGGGAATAAAAAAAGCTGCTGTAGTTCATGGTTTTGATGGTCTTGATGAAATCTCTGTAACAGGCCCTTCACGTATTGTGCTTCTGAAAGAAGACGGTACTATTTCCGATTCCGTCTTTAATCCGGAGGATCACGGCATCCCTCTTTATGAACTATCAGAGCTTAAAGGGGGGAGTGGGTCTATAAATGCCGCTATGGCCAGAGAGATCTTGGGGGGTAGTGGAAGTAAAGCTATCAGGGATGCATCTGCCCTGAACGCAGGAGCAGGCCTCTATCTCTACGGTGTAGCCGGTTCTATTCAGGAAGGTTACAAAATGGCAATTGAAGCCCTCAAAAGCGGTAAGGTCGCCAGAAAAATTGAAGAAATTATCAATGTTACCAAGGGAATGAGCCTGTGATCCACAAAAAAGATATCAGAGCAGAAATTGTATCCATGAGAAAAAAATCAGTCTTAAAAGAAGGGTTTGGACAGGGATTGGAGATACCTGCCACAAGAGAAGTCCCCCTGGTTTCTTTCCCCAAAAAGCAGGTACTTATCTGTGAGATTAAAAGAAGTTCGCCCTCTAAAGGTTCGATAGGAGCTATAGATGACCCGGTAAGACAGGCAGGTCTCTACATAGATGGCGGAGCAGATGTCATATCTATCCTTACAGAAAAAAAGTACTTCAACGGATCCCTTAATGATCTTATCAATGTAAAAAATAAATACCCGCAGCAGGCAGTCTTAAGAAAAGATTTCCTCTATTCACTTGAAGATATTGAGATATCATGGAGGGCAGGAGCTGATATCGTATTACTGATTGCTTCCATACTGGGAAAAGAAGAGATCATCAGTATGTACAAAAGGACAAAAGAGCTGGGAATGGAAGCCCTTGTAGAAGTACACGACAAAGAGGATATAGAAAAAGTTGCAAATTTCAGACCGGAACTTGTCGGAATTAATTCAAGGGACTTGCGCACATTTACAATAGACCTCACCTTACCTCTTAAAATAAAACAGGATATTACATGGGACCCCCATCTTATATTTGAATCAGGACTAAGGTATGCAGAGGATGCGGAGTTTGCGCTGTCCTCAGGTTTTGATGGTATCCTTGTGGGAGAGTCGGTAGTAAAAAAACCTGACCTTGTTTCAGAACTTAAAGATGCAATGAATAAGAAGGGATCAGGTAATTTTTGGGAAAAATTATATGCAGAGAAAAATAAAAGACCCTTAATTAAAATCTGCGGACTGACCCTGAATGAAGATGTAAAAAAAGCGGACGAACTTGGGGCAGATATTCTGGGTTTTATACTTGCCGAATCTCCAAGACAGGCGGATATCTCATTTATTAGAAAACTTCCTCCTACTAAAGCACTAAAAGCCGGTGTGGTTGTTCTTAAATCACCCGGACAGAAACTACCGGAGTCTGCAGAACAGCTTATGCTTGATGGTAAACTGGATGTAATCCAGTTTCATGGAAATGAGGACCCAGGTGAATGCTCCTCCATAGCATACCCATATTACAAAGCTGTCAGGATAGATAATTCTGAGGATATAAAAAAAATAGAGATGTTCAGATCTCCCAGAGTTCTTATTGATGCATTCTCAAGCACCAGGTATGGAGGAACAGGCAAACAGATAGACAGAGAACTCATAAGTGCAGTAAAGAAAAAACATGTATTATGGCTTGCCGGGGGAATCAGTCCGGATAATGTCAGAGAGCTGATATTGGAATTCAATCCTGAACTGATTGATGTATCAAGCAAACTTGAGAAATCCCCCGGAAAAAAAGACCACAAAAAAATGGAACAGTTCTTTAAGGCTAAGGAGGTTCAATGAAGTATAAACAATATTTTGGAGAATTCGGCGGACGTTATGTAGCGGAAATTTTAAGACCTTCTTTGGATACTCTGGAGAAGGAGTTTCTAAATATCTGTAAAGATGAAGATTTCTGGATAGAGTATGGAAAGCTGTCTGAAGATTTTACAGGCCGCCCCACACCTTTCCTGTTTGCAGAAAATTCAACAAAAGTAATTGGAGGAGCTGCAATATATATAAAGCTCGAAGGTCTGGCAAATACCGGTGCCCATAAAATTAACAATGCCCTGGGACAGGCACTCCTGGCAAAACGAATGGGAAAGAAGAGGATTATAGCTGAAACAGGAGCAGGTCAGCACGGTGTGGCAACTGCCGCCGCCTGCGCGAAGCTGGGGCTTTCATGTACAATCTATATGGGAGAAGTTGATATAAAACGTCAGAGGCCAAACCTCTTTTTAATGGAGCTGTACGGGGCAGAAGTTGTTCCTGTGAGTTTTGGAAGCCGGACCCTTAAAGATGCTGTAAATGCAGCACTTATGGACTGGGCCGGATCTTTTGAGGATACCCACTATCTGATTGGAAGCGCTCTGGGACCTTCCCCCTACCCCGCTATGGTAAAAACATTTCAATCAGTAATAGGAAAAGAGGTTGAGAGCAAAATTTCCGAAATGAAACTGGATGTAGAGGCAATGATTGCCTGTGTGGGAGGAGGCTCAAATGCAATTGGATTTTTCTCCCCATTTCTTAATAGAGATAATCCAAGACTTATAGGTGTGGAAGCCGGCGGGACTGGCAGGGGGGTGGGAGAACATGCTTCAAGGATGACAGGTCAGGGTCAAAAGGGGATTATTCAGGGATATAAAAGTCTCTTCCTCACCAATAAGGATGGCCAGGTTCTGCCAACCCACTCAATTTCTGCAGGACTGGATTACCCCGGTATAGGCCCTGAACTCGCCCATTATGGACAAACAGGTCGAATTGAATACACAAGTGCTACAGATTCAGAGGCCATTGAAGCTTTGAAATTTTTTGCAAAAAATGAAGGTATCCTGTTCGCCCTGGAATCGGCCCACGCAGGAGCAAAGGCCATACAGCTTGCGGCAGATATGCCGAAAAATAAAGCTGTAATTATCAATATGTCAGGTCGGGGAGATAAAGACATATTTATTACTGCAAAATTACTAACTCCCGACAAATGGATAGATTTTATGAGAAATGAGGTAACCGAATATGAGAAATAGACTGGTTTGTCATTTAATAGCTAATTATCCTGATTTCGACCAATCTCTTAAAATTGCAGAAGCTCTTGCTGCAGGGGGAGCGGAAAGTATTGAAGTCCAGTTTCCATTCAGTGATCCATCTGCCGATGGTCCCTATATTCTTAAAGCCTGCGA
>CBDVAD010000383.1:0-3933 GCA_965371875.1 uncultured bacterium | reverse complement strand
CTTCCTATGGATTCAGGATGAAACTGTACCCCTTCCACATCGTATTCCAGATGTCTTACTCCCATAATTTCTCCGTTTTTACCCCTTGCAGTTATTTCCAGGCAATCAGGAATTGATTCCGGATCTACTATAAGAGAATGGTACCGTGTAAAAATTTCTTTTTCACCAATGGTTCTAAAAAGTCCTCTTCCGTCCAGTGACATATTTTCAGTTTTTCCATGTACAATATGTTCAGCCTGAACAATCTCAGCCCCAAATGCTTCGCCTATAACCTGGTGCCCAAGACAGACACCGAGAACAGGAATTTTTCCGGCAAAATGTTTAACAGCATCCAGAGATATCCCTGCATCCTCCGGACGTCCCGGACCGGGAGAAATGATAATTCCATCAATATTTAAATTTTCAATTTCCTCTATGGTAATCCTGTTGTTTCGAATCACTTTTATCTCTTTATCCGTCAACTCAGTCATATACTGAAAAATGTTGTAAGTAAATGAATCATAGTTATCAATAATTAAGTACATCTTAAACCTCCACTCCAATGGCCACTGCCAATGCTTCAAGTTTTTCACCAGTTTCTTCATATTCCCGCATCGCTGAAGAATCATAGACAATACCTGCCCCCGCCTGCAGGTAGAGAAATCCATCCTTCTTAAGAGCACTTCTTATTGTTATACATGTATCAAGATCTCCACCGGTTTCGATATATCCTACCAATCCTGCATAGAACCGCCTTGGTGTTTTCTCAATAGTATCAATAATCTCGATAGCTTTAATCTTCGGAGCACCAGAGACTGTACCTGCTGGAAAGGTTGCCTTAATAGCATCTATACCTGTCAGTCCTGGTTTAAGTTTTCCTTCAACTTTTGATGTAATATGCATGACATGGGAGAATTTTTTTACTTCCATATAATCTATTACACGGACACTTTTAGTCATAGAAACACGTCCAAGATCATTTCTTGCAAGATCCACAAGCATCAGGTGCTCTGCTTTTTCTTTTTCATCATTCAGCAGTTCTTCTGCCAGGAGTCTGTCCTCGTTCTCGTCTTTTCCTCTCCGTCTGGTACCGGCAATGGGATTTATTACTGCTCTTTTATTTTTTACCTGCACATGAGCTTCCGGAGATGCTCCAAACAGTTGATATCCCCCCAAATCGAGATAGAACATATATGGAGATGGATTGACAGACCGAAGGTTTTTATAGGCTTCAATTGCGGGCATTTCTGTTTTTACTGTTATTCGTCTTGAAAGGACACCTTGAAGAAGGTTTCCTTTAATTATTTCATCCTTTACTACACCGACACCTCTAATAAATTCTTCTTTTTCATCTTCTCTGGAAATTACTTCTGTCGAAAATTCTTTAGCCTGATTGTTAAGGTAATTGAAGTTTAGATCGTTCAGCTGCTCTTCTACGAGGTTAAGCTCCTTATCTATATCAATTTTTGATTCTGCATAGTTGATCCCTATTATGTGGAGCTTGTCAGTAAAATGATCAAAAATTATATATATATTTCCAAAGATGAAGCATGCATCCGGAAGATCCAGATTGTCGGTCTTTTGAGTGAAAATAATTGTATCGCAGTTTGATGCGAATTCATAAGAAAGAAATCCTATCCCCCCTGTGGGTATGGGGAAGGAACTGTTTATTTTGGGATGCTGATCTGCAAAATATAGAAGAATAGAAAGGATATCAGAAGCTGAACTTTTAATATTTTTCCTTCTGCCATTTACTTCCATGTGGATATCATTTTTCTGTTGTACTACTTTAAAGGCTTCTTTAATTAGAAGAATTGAGTATCTTGATTTTCCCTGATCAAAAGATGCTGATTCAAGAATTGCTTTTGCATTAAGCTTTATTGCAAGAGAGTAAGGTGTAAACCGTTCACCTGTAACTGTACGAATAATCAAATTATTATTTTCTTTTCCCATTTTCCTGTCCTTGAATCAGTCTTTCCCTAATAGTAAAGCTTGCCTGGTCGCAAGCAAGCTTGCCTGGTCGCAAGCAAGCTTACCTGGTCGCAACTTCGTTGCTGCTCGGTAATGCAGCCTAACTGCTCGGCTATGCATCCCCACTGACTGGAGATCGTACCTGACCTCTATTTTATTCACCTGGTGTATCTACGAATAGAAACACTTGTGTTGTACAGTATATGAAGAATGGAGACTGGTCAACAGGGAAGAGTAAAAAAACAGGAAAGGAGACAGAAAACCGGAAAACGGAGACAGAAAGAAATTGGGAAATTATAAAATATATCAGGATCTTCCATTTCCCATTCTCCTGTCTCCATATACCCTTTATTAGTATCTATACATAGAAACAGTTAGATGATATACTGCCGCAAGTATATATTGTTTTATGGATATGGAGATAAGAGAATGTTTGCAGAAGCACTGACTAATGCACTGGATATAAATGTAATACTACTGACAGCTTTAGGAAGTCTGTCCGGTGTTCTTATTGGAGCGTTACCGGGTTTATCTGTTACAATGGCTACTGCATTACTTGTTTCTCTGACCTTTGGATGGTCCATGGAATACGCCCTTGCAATGATTATTGGTGTATATGCCGGAGGAGTTTTTGGAGGTTCAATCTCTGCTGTTCTTCTGAATATACCTGGAGCACCTTCTTCTATCTGTACAGGATTTGACGGTTATCCTCTCGCAAAACAGGGTAAAGCTGCAATGGCTTTGGGGCTGGCCCGTATTGGTTCCTTTATTGGAGGGCTTATTGGATTATTTTTTCTTGCTGCATTTGCTCCTCCAATATCAAAGATAGCATTAAGTTTTGGTCCTTTTGAGTATCTTGGCTTGATAACTCTTGGATTAATTACCATAGGAAATCTTTCTGAGGGGTCTTTTGTAAAAGCTATTATAGCCGGATTGATAGGTTTATTACTTTCCACTGTAGGAATGGATCCTTTTTTCGGGATTCCCCGGTTTACATTCGGAAGTATGGAATTGTTGTCAGGTATTGGTCTGATACCCAGTTTAATTGGTTTTTTCGGACTGTCTGAGGTAATTGTTCAGATGCGTACTCCTTCCCATAAACATCAGATAATAAAGCAGCTTGGACAGGTAATCCCCAAAATAGGCACTTTTGTAAAGATGCTCCCTGTTATCTTCAGATCTTCAATAATTGGAGCATGGATAGGTGCTCTCCCTGGAGTCGGCGGTACAATAGCGTCATTTCTTGCATATGATAATGCAAAAAAAACAGTAAAAAATCCGGAAGTTCCATTTGGTGAAGGTGCCTATGAGGGGGTAGTGGCACCTGAAGTAGCAAACAATGCAATGATAGGAGGGACAATGATACCCCTTCTTACTCTGGGTATACCCGGAGATGCTGTAACAGCGGTTATGATGGGTGCATTTATTGTCCATGGACTTCAGCCTGGCCCAATGCTGATGGTAAACAGTCCTGATCTCTTCTGGTTTATAGTTATTTTACTATTTATGGCAAATGTGCTGTTTTTGTTTATTGGATTATTTGTAACAAAGTACTTCCTGAAGATTCTCTCATTACGACCGGAGACTCTTATGCCGATTGTCTCAGTTCTGTGTTTTGTAGGAGCCTATGCAATACGTAATTCACCTTTTGATATTGTGTTAATGGTTGCAACAGGAATTTTAGGTTATTTTTTCAAGACAATCAAATTTCCAATTGGACCTGTGGTAATAGGTCTTGTTCTTGGCGCAATGGCAGATGGGGAGCTTCGCAGAGTATCCATGATTTCCGACGGTGATATTATTGGAAAGTTAATGACAAGGCCCATTGCTGTAGTTATTTTTGCCCTTGCAGTTTTTCAGGTACTTGACCAGATACCGGCTTTTAAAAGATGGAAAAGGGCATTAATAAGCAAAATAAGGAACATCCTTACTTTTAATAAAAAAGTAAGATAAAAATATTTTTTTTTAGTTGGAGGATTTATG
>CBDVAD010000382.1:0-3951 GCA_965371875.1 uncultured bacterium | reverse complement strand
TCCAGTTTTATGACATCAATATCCGGGTATAAAGAGTTAAGTTCCCTGATCACAGGGCCTGCAATAAATACACCACCGTGGGAAAGAAGAATGATGATTCTTTTAAAACCCTGGGCTCTCATCCCGGTAACAAGATCTTCTATGACTCTGTACATTGTTTCCGGCTTCATCCAGAATGAACCCATTTTCCCTCTGTGTTCATAGCAAGTGCTGTAGGCCTGGACCGGAAGTACAAGACAGTCCAGCTTTTTCCCTATTGCCTGGGCAAAACTCTCTGCCAGTATATAATCGGTTCCTATTGGAAGATGAGGGCCATGTTGTTCTACTGATCCAATAGGAAGGATGCAGGTATCCGTTCCACTTTCTATTATTTCATCTGCAGTATTGTTGTAATTCACCATTTTGCACTCCTTAGGTTGCATTGGCGAGCAGCAAGGACGCATAGCCGAGCAGTAAGCGAAGCTTACGACCAGGCAACGAAGTTGCGACCAGCCTTCAACTCTCATTTATTTTCTACATCCTCTTTTACAGGAAGTAGTCTGTTTATTTCATCCAGTCTGTATCCGAATCCCGGTCCTCTTATTGTAGTTAAATCCAGATGTCCCTTCATCCTTGTATAGATACCCGGATGGATCTTCGCTTCTGCGTTCGAGGCTTCCGGGTAAAACTGCATTGCATTGGATTCAATCCCCATAATTGTGCCTGCATGGGCTGCGAGTAAAACATGGGGTATCTGCGCCAGCATGGGGTTAGTCAGATCCTGTACCATAAGGGGCATTCCGTGGGCCTTTGCCCAGGAAAGGCTTAACAGTGCTTCAGTCTGGGTTTTACATGTTTTAAGGGCAACTCCTGTCCATCCAAGTTCTCTCCCCAGGCGGATAAGTTCCCAGTTGTGTGCACTTTCATCCATAAATAACGGTTTACGGGATGATACAGAGTGAACATCAATTTTGTTCGATTCGAGATCATATGGAAAGGGTTGTTCAACATAGAGTATCATTTTATATATAGCAGGATTATTTACTTTAAGTTTATCAAGAATATCATTCACATAGACAGGGTCAGTAACGGTGCAGTTGAAATCTACTGAGAGCCATTTGATACCTTCTCCAAGACCTGTATTTCCAATTTTAACAATTCTGTTGCAGTCCCAGTCAGGATCATCTCCCTTTAGTTTAATTTTCAGACATTCCAGACCATCTTTTTTTATCCAGTCTTTTAAAGCTACAGGATACCCGTCCAGGGGATCTTTATCAGGAGGTACTGCTTCATCGATTTCATCAAGCCCTCCGACAAGATGCCATACGGGCAGGTGCTGTCTTGGGGGTAGAGTAAAAAAATCTTTCGGATATATGCCTTTGAAAGAGATCTCTTTATCTTTGGCAGACTCTAAAAACCAGGAAAGATCCTTATTCATGTAATGTTTATTATATGTTTCATATACAGGTACTCCATTTACATTTCCATATGCATCATGGAGGGCAATATCGAAAGCTGAAAGAGCAACCAACGCTGCAAGCCAGGGTAAACTCTCAGATTCCGTTAATGTGTTATTAAATCTTCTCAGTAATCCGGGGAGGATCTCTTTCTGGAATAAATGTCCTGTTTCCATGGGGTGTCCTTTAACATGATAGTTATTCACCTCTTTGGAAAGTTCAAGAACAAACTGTTTTATCCTTAAGAACCTGAATGAGTATGAAATAGATGAAGGCCAGACCCACTGGACACTCAGGGGCGTTTCTCCCCATCCTTCAGCAACCTGACCACTATTATTTTCTACTGATACTCTGATCCTTGCGCATGTAACCGATGTCAGGATCTCAGGACCGAACTTTAAAGGAATCCGTGTATTAACAGGAATAAAATATACTTCTACAGCTTTGATATGAATGTCAGTAAGCATATCCGAGCTCCTAAGGTTGCATGGCCGAGCAGGAACGAAGTTCCGACCAGGCTTAATACCACTATAACCGATTTTTCTGCATAACTGAATTTTTTATTTCTATAAAAAACAATAAATCAAATTTTCCACTTGCGTGCATATAAATCCCGGGTTATGGTTTTAATGGAGGTTGATATGGAACCTGCAGATTTAGAAACCCACCTGAACAAATTTTGGAAACTTTCGAAGCAGAAAATCGATCTTTTGGAATCGAAATATGACTGGACAGCCGGATCACCGGTTTATACAAAAAGGGGCACTTACACCACAAGAGGCTGGACTGAGTGGACCGAGGGTTTTGTGTATGGGTCTATGATACTTCAATTTGATGCCACTGATGATGAACACTATCTGGATCCGGGGAGATCATATACTGTTGAACGGATGGCGAAACATGTAACTCACACAGGGGTACATGATCATGGTTTTAATAATATCAGCACTTACGGTAATCTTCTTCGCCTTGCAGTGGAGGGAAGGATATCAATATCTATCTGGGAGAAACGTTTTTATGAGCTTGCTCTGAAGACCTCCGGAGCAGTACAGGCTTCCAGATGGACAGAACTTACCGGTAAACTTGGATTTATACAATCCTTCAATGGTCCCCATTCGCTCTTTGCAGATACAATCAGATCTCTCCGTTCCCTTGCTGTTGCACATCAGCTTGGGCATGTTCTTCTTGGAGAAAATGATGTTAAGATTTCACTTCTGGACAGATTGATCCGGCATGCGAGAACTACTGCTGAATATATTGTTTATTACGGCGACGGCCGGGATTCCTATGATATACCCGGGAGAGTGGCTCACGAAGCAATTTTTAATGTTACTGACCGTAGATTCCGCTGTCCCAATACCCAGCAGGGTTACTCCCCTTTTACAACATGGACAAGAGGATTAGCCTGGGTAATTACCGGGTTTGCCGAAGAACTTGAATTTATATCTTCCCTGGAAGATTCAGAATTGGAACCTTTTGGCGGCCGGGAAGAGATAGAAGGATTTATGATAAAAGCCTGCAGAGTATCTGCTGATTTCTACATCGGGAACAGTGGGATTGATGGTATTCCTTATTGGGATACAGGAGCTCCGGGATTGGAGAAACTGGGTGATTGGCGCAGCAGGCCAGCAGACCCCTGTAATGGTTTTGAACCTGTGGACTCAAGTGCTGCAGCCATAGCCTGCCAGGGGTTGATGCGTCTTGGGAGATATATGAATGCTATTAGTGAAGGCACGGGTGAAGTTTACTTCGATAAAGGTCTGGAAATATTGAAAGTACTGCTGGATGAACCATATCTGAGCACTGATGAATCTCATCAGGGGCTCCTTCTTCATTCTGTCTATCACAGACCCAATGGATGGGACTATAACCCTGGTGAAGATGGAGTCCCTGGAGGAGAATCATGCATGTGGGGTGATTATCATATTCGGGAGGCAGCTGTTTATGCTCATCGTTTAGCCGGAAAGAAGCCATATTATAAGTTTTTTCTATAGAATGGAGGAGAAATGAAGGTAGCAATAATAACAGGAGGTACCAGAGGTATTGGGCTTGGTATTTCCAAAGCTCTTGGGGCTGAGGGATGGGATCTTTCTATCTGTGGTGTCCGGGAAAAATCCCGGGTTACTTCTCTTGAAGATCTTTCCGGTTTTGGAGTGAGGGTACTGTATACACAGGCTGATATCAGTATACAAAAAGATCGTGATTTGCTTATTAGTAGAACGAGGGATTTTTTCGGCCGTCTTGACTTGATTGTTAACAACGCCGGTGTTGCTCCTGTTAGAAGGATGGACATTCTTGATACTGAGATTGAGAGCTATGACAGGGTCATGGATATAAATCTGAAAGGCCCCTGGTTCCTTACTCAGACAGCAGCAAACTGGATGATTGAACAAAAGGAATCCGAACCATCATTCGAAGGTAAAATTATCTTTATTGGATCAGTATCGAGTACCCTGGCTTCTACAGGAAGGGGAGAGTACTGTATTTCAAAAGCAGGAATTTCCATGGCCGCACA
>CBDVAD010000381.1:0-3968 GCA_965371875.1 uncultured bacterium | reverse complement strand
TTTATTATTTTCTGAACTCCAGGGTACTCCTTGTTCCATATTTGTTTATTATACTAAAAGTACCTTCTAATTGCTCACAGAGAATATTCACAAGCATAAGACCAAAACCAGTTGATTTTGTAATATCAAACCCTTCTGGTAGTCCATTTCCATCGTCCTGAATAGTCAGAGTTATTTTTTTTTGGAAATCAATCAGTTTTATATGTAATGTTCCTTCAGTTTTTCCGGTAAATGCATATTTCATTGCATCAGTAAGAAGTTCATTTACAATCATTCCCAATGTAATCATTCTTTTTGGTTCTAATTTAAAATCAGCTATTTCTTTAATTACTGTTAATTTAAGTTTTTCTGGAAATAATTTTATAATCTGATCAATTAGATTATTAAGATATTCCTTAACTGAAGTGGCATGGTAAGTATTTGTTAGCAGCAGCTTTTCATAGAGTATTTTAATGCTGTCAACACGTCCTATCGCATTTTGCAGAGCGGAGAGAGCCTCCGGGTTGGTAATTGATTGAGCCTGCATGGTTAGAAGATTTTCAATAGACTGGATGTTATTTTTTATTCTATGATGAACTTCTTTTAGAATAACTTCTTTTTCCATTAACTGTCGCTTTATCTCCTTCTCTGCATTTTTCCGTTCTACAATTTCAAATTGTAATGCTTCATTGGTTTTAAATAACTCAGAAGTTCGTTCCCCGACTCTAATTTCCAGCATATCCCTGGTTTCTTTTAATGCTTGCTCTACTTTTTTTCGTTCTTCTATTTCCAGAAGCAGTTTTTCAGATTTGGCTTTTAGTTCCTGCTGAAGTCGATAGATGTTAAGATGTGTATATATTCTTGCTAAAACCTCGGCGGGTTCCAGAGGTTTAGTAATATAGTCAATACCTCCTGCCTCCAGGGCTTTCACTTTTAATTCTGTTTCTCCAAGGGCACTGGAAAAAATTACAGGGATATCTCTTGTTTTAATATTGTTTTTAATACGGCTGCAAACTTCAATTCCTTTCATGCCTGGTAAGTTTATGTCTAAAAGGATCAGGTCCGGCAGTTTTGCCTGAATACTGAGAAGGGCCAGCTCCCCATCACTGGCTGCCCTTACCTGGTATCCGGCTTTTGTAAGTATTTCGGAAAGAAATTTCAGGTCCGACTTGTTATCCTCCACAATAATAATATCACCATGTACATTTTTGTTAAGATCTTTCACTTTGCTTCCTCCTCTATAAGCCTGTCCAGGAGTGTAAGCAATTCCCTGTACTTTAGATTTTCCACCATTCGATGCAGATATTTACTCAGGTCGTAATTAGTTTCACTTATCAAATCGATTGTTTGATGACAAAGATTATTATCCAATAAGACTACTGCTTCATGCAATTTCGCAAGCAGGGCTGGTTGAACTACCATTAGTTGATCTTTATCCAGTTTTTCAATCTCAATTTCATTTACCTTATCAACACTATACAGAAATTGTAGATCAAGATGTTTCTTGAGTGCATTAAAGATCTCTGTATCTCTGTAAGGTTTTCGAATAAACTCATCACACCCAGCTTCCAGTATTTCAATACGTTCTGCTTCCAGTGCATGGGCTGTAAGAGCTACAATTTTGGTTTTTTTGCCTTTTGGGGTACCCTTGATATAGCGGGTTGCTTCCAGACCATTCATTACAGGCATACGGATATCCATCCATATAAGATGTGGTGACCATTCCTCAAATTGCTGCACTGCTTCCTTTCCGTTTACGACTTCATGCAGATCAAAGTTAAATGGTTTCAATATTTCCTTTAAAAGAAGCCGATTCTCTAATTTGTCTTCTGCAATAAGAATACGGTACTGCTTCTGTCCTTCTTTCAGACCTATTATATTATTATACTGTAATTCAGTGCTGTTTTCACTTATAGCTTCTGAGATAATTACCGGTATCTCTAAGTGAAATTCTGAACCTTCTCCAGGTTTACTGCTTACCCAAATTTTCCCGTCCAGTAATTCAACATATTGTTTGCAAATAGCAAGACCCAGTCCTGTTCCTGCTACGGACTCAGGCTGATCTCCAATTTGTTCGAAGGGTGCAAATATTATTGCCTGGTTCTCTTCATTAATACCAATGCCTGTATCCACTATATCAAAGTGTAATCGTGTCAGTTCGGGGGAATCACTCTCTATGACTTTAGCATGAAGAGAAATTCCTCCACTATTAGTGTATTTAACAGCATTGGCAATTAGATTGGTAATTATCTGACGCAATTTCCCGGGGTCAGTTATTATTGTCTCCGGCAGATCCGAAGTCAGAACTAAGTTGAAACTTATTCCTTTTTCAACAATTTTAACTGACATTAAAGATTCTATTCCATGCAGCAGTTGTTTTAGATTAAAATCAGTATCCTCTCTAACCATATGACCGGCTTCAATTTTAGAAATATCAAGTACATTGTTTATCAGGTTTAACAGGTTTTCACTGCTGTTGAAGATAATATTTAGTTTTTTATTTTGCTCCTCACTTGTATCATGTGCTTTTCTTAATAAATTTGTAAATCCAAGAATAGAATTCAGAGGAGTACGAAGCTCGTGGCTCATATTTGCCAGGAATACACTTTTTGCCTGATTCGCTGCTTCGGCTTCTTCTTTTGCTTTTTTTGCCAGTCTTCCTGATCGATGCATCGCTCCGCTCATCAGAGATATAAGGGTGCCATTAATAACAAATACAGACAGACCAAGCCAGTCTCCGGGATCATCAATAAAGGGAAGGTCTACAGGTGACCAGAATATTACTGTCAAAGCGGCAAGGGCTGTTCCTAAAATACCTGAAGAAAAACCACCATAAAGGGCTGCTGCCATTACTGCAGGGTAGAAGGTTACCCATGGGATACGTAATTCAAGTGCTCCTAAAGGCCAGATACGCAGGCCTACAGCAGCTGAAATGACAGCAATAACAACCAGGTATCGGAGAAAACTACGATTTTTTTGGCTGAATAAGGGTTTGTTATTATTATTTTTACTCAACTTCGGATATATCCTCCTCTTCTGTCTAATTATAGGAAATACAAATTCCAATAGCAAGAAATAGGGATAAATATTTTTATTTAGAGGCTATCTATATTTTTATACTTTGTTGAAGTTATTTGATCTTCCTGGCTATGAGCTTTCCTGTTTACTGCTAATTGACAACTGCTAACTGTCTCTCCCTTCCAGCTCCTTAACTCTGTCCCGCAATTCTTTTATTCTGAACTCCCTGTCAACAAAAAGTTTATTAAACTGCTCCAGTTCTTTATTCTTTTCTTCCAGTTCCATCGTACGTTCCTTAACCAGTTCCTCCAGATGTTCCCGGTATTTCCTTAGTTCCTTTTCTGTATTTATTCGATCTGTAATATCAACATCTGACCCCCGGTAACCAAGAAAGTTGCCATTACTATCAAGAATGGGAACTCCGTTTGTTGAAAGCCAGATAATTTCACCGTTTTTAGTTACATTCCGATTTATAAATTCCCGGAAGGGCTGCTGTTGTTTGAATACTTCAAATGCAGCATTCTTTAATTCTTCCCTCTCCTCTGGAAGAAACAGGTCATAAAAGTATTTCTTATAAACTAGTTCTTCATTCTTATAACCAAACATATTTTTCTCTGTCTGACTTGCAAAGGTGTACAATCCATTTGGATCCACTTCCCAAATCCATTCATGAGAGTTTTCAGATAGTTGCCTGAACCGTTCTTCTGATTTTATCAATCTTTTCTCCGCCTGCTTTCGCCCTGTAGTATCTCTGAAAATTCCCATCAGGTATGCTTTATCGCTCAGCGTGACTGGTGTAGAATTAATATCACAGTAAATAATAGTCCCATCTTTCCTTTTAACCGGTAAATCTTTTGCTAATTTTATTTCCTTCCGCGACTGTTTTTCAAACTGCTCAATTACATATGGGAGGTCTTTTTCAGGGTGAAAATCCGGAACACACATTTTTCTGAGCTCTTCAACACTGTATC
>CBDVAD010000380.1:0-3973 GCA_965371875.1 uncultured bacterium | reverse complement strand
TTCTGAAATGTTGAAGACAATAGATTGAATGTAAAGATTGAAAACTGAAATAAAATAGGAATAACAGAAAATCCATTAGAAAAAACAGTCTTCTATCATAACACAGAGAGTATGATAGACAGGCAGGTGGAGTTCCTGGAACTCATAGGTGGTATATGCAGGTACTTTAATTGAAATATCACAGTATTTTAAGAGAGTTCCTCCTGTACTACCAGTCAGGGCGATGGTATTCATACCTATGGCATTTGCTGTAATTGCCGCATTGATAACATTTTCAGCGTCTCCCGATGTACTTATTGCTAATAGAATATCTTCCGGTCGACCGAGGCCCAATACCTGTTGGGCAAACATAAGTTCTGATCCGACATCATTGGAAATTGCAGTTATCACTGATGAATCGGTACATAAAGATATAGCCGGAAGAGAACCCTGAAGGCTTTTTGTCAGCATTTCCCCTCTCTCGTCCCTCAAAGAAATCAATTGATCTTTAATATTATCTGATATGGTTCTCTTTCTATTAAAACTTTTAATTAGTTCTCCTGCTATGTGGGAGGAGTCAGCAGCACTGCCTCCATTACCGCATATTAGAATTTTCCCATCATTTCTGTAGCATTCTTCCATTAGTCTAAATGCTTTTTTAATATCTGGTACTATTGAGGATAATGCCGGCCTGCGCTCCAATAAATCATCTATATATCGAAATTCCTTTCTCACACTATCTTCTCCATATGAGTCAAAAATAATATTTGACAAGCAGTTAATTGCTACTATAATACACTAATTATGTTAAAATATTTGCGACAATTTCGAATAATTCTGATTATCTGTCTATTTTGCATAATTAGCGGGACACTTTTCGCTGTCCCTGTGAATTTCGCAGTTCCCTCCTCCGGTGAAGGCCTCAGACAGCTTCTCTTATGGTCCCCCCTCATAGATTTGCTTAAGGATGAGACCGGTCTGGATATAAATCTTGTTATTACAAAGGATCATGAAATAATCAAGAAAGAAATGGAGCTGAAGAATTATGATTTTGCTCTGATCGACCCCTTCTGGTACAAATATTGGCAGAACACCGGAGTCTGTTTTTCATTCCTCGAAACTGGTCGTAAAGAGACAGATGGTTTTCGAAGTATCCTCATTGTTCATAAAGGTTCTGTTTTCAGAACTTTGAAAGATCTTGAGAACAGGAGTATTGCCCTTACGGTTCCCTTTGACTCGGCATTAGGATTTTATATACCCCTTGCAATGATGTTTGAGCATGGTATTGAACCATTTTCATACTTCAAGGCAATAGTTTTCCCGGAAACCTTTGAGAGTGTTCTTAAAGGTATTGCCTACGGAAAACTTGATTCAGGGTTTATAACATCAGATTTATTGGACAATCCCGGGAATAGCAGGTATAGGGATGAAATCCGGGTAATTATAGAATCTGAGATTCTTCCGTGTCCGGTTATAGTTGTACGAAAAGATTTCAATCAGGAACTTCTGTATAAAATCAGAGAAGCAATGATTCATATTGTTGATTCAGAAAGGGGAACAGAGCTTGTAAACCGAATTGGATTTTCCGGTTTTATGCAACCGGAGGAAGAAGAGTATGATGTACTCAGGCAGTATCTAAATATTCTGGAGTTAAATGATGCCTCTCCAGAGTAAAATTATTCTTTTTTTCCTTTTACTTCTTTCTCTTATTGTCTTTCAATGGCTTTTTTTTATGAGTCATGAGGAGAAGGTATTAAAGGAAGAGATGGCTGCCCGGGGGAGTGTGCTGGTTAAAACCCTTGCTGAACTCAGCAGAGAGCCACTGTTAAATTTTCAGATATCCCGACTGGAAATGCAGATTGATTCCTTAAAGAACGAAAAAGATGTTTTATATGCAAGGGTAGTTAATGCTGATTTTCTTGTTCTTGCCGATACCAGACGGGAGCAGGAAGGATGGATCTATTCAGGAACAATATCGTTAATACCTGAAATTATTTTCGAAGAAAGAGTACTTATGGCCAGGGAACCTGTGATAATAATGGATTCCATTTACGGCATGGCCGAAATAGCCTTTTCACTTGAATCCCTCCTGGATAAGATGAACAAGAGCAGAATACTTTTTGTTGCAATTTTTATCTCCGAACTGCTCCTGGGAATTTCATTTGCAGTATTCCTTGAAATTCAGGTAATCCGCCCTCTCCATAAAATTGCCTCCGGAGTGGAACAGATTTCTGCAGATTCAATAAACACAAGTCTTACAGTTCCCGGATTCCCCTCTATGGAGATACTCAAAGTAAGCAGAGCAATAGATAACATGAGAGATAAGCTAAGAAAGAACCAGGAGGAACTTGTCTCAAAGACCCGCCTGGCAACTATGGGAAAGATAGGTTTTAATCTTGCTCATGAAATACGTAACCCCCTGGAGGCGATATCAGGTGCAGTTGAGATATTGAGTTCCGGAATAGACAGCTCTCAGGAATATTCATATCTTGAAATTATCAGGGAAGAAATTCATAATCTTAATGACTACCTTACGGAATTTCTTGAATTTACAAAATCTGAACCAGGCCACAGAATAAATATCAGACCATCTGAGCTTATTCATGACAGCCTCTTATTGCTGGGTCCCCTTTTTAAAAAACATAAAATAGAGGTATCAGATCATACAGCTGATTCATTGGATTACTGGCATGTTGATCCCAATCAGATGAAGAGAGTTATCCTTAATGTACTGATAAACAGTATTGAAGCAATTAATAATGATGGCAGGATTGATATCAATGTCAGGTTGAATAAAAATAATGTCAGGTTGACCATAACAGATAATGGCTGTGGGATAAGTCCTGAAAGTATAGATAATGTTTTTGATCCATATTTTTCCACCAGGAAGAATGGTTCCGGTATTGGTCTTGCTCTAAGCAGAAAAATTGTTGAACAGCATGAAGGCAGCATTTCAATTTCAAGTCATGACGCCAATACAAATACCGGTGGTACTTCTGTTATAATAAAAATTCCCATTGTAAAAGGCTAAAAGAAAATGAACAGAATTTTACTAATTGATGATAAAGAGAACATACTTCTGGTTTTTAAGGTTATTCTTGAAAAAGAAGGATACCTGGTAGATACCGCCAGTTCAGGAAGAGAGGGGCTTAAACTGGCTATAAAAACAAAACCTGATATTATTATCTCCGATATACAGATGAAAGATCTCTCAGGTACTGAAATATTTCACCTTTTAAAATCAAGAGGATTTGATATCCCCTTTATTTTTATTACTGCCTATGCTTCCGTAGAGGGAGCTGTCTCTGCAATAAAGGATGGAGCAGTAGACTATCTGACCAAACCTGTGGATCATGATCGTCTGAAAAAGATCATTGCAAGATTTATTAAAAAGAATCAGTTTGGTTCGAAGCTAAATAAAACTCTAACTGGTTCCTCAGAAATAATGGAAGATCTTTATGCAAGAATAAAGACTGTGGCCGCCAGCAGTTCAACAATTTTAATTATGGGTGAGAGTGGTACAGGGAAAGAGTTAATTGCAAGAGCCATACATGGTCAGAGTCGCCGTCGGGAGGGGCCATTTATTCCTGTCAACTGCTCTGCTTTTAGTCTTAGTTTACTTGAATCAGAACTTTTTGGTTATGAAAAAGGTGCATTCACCGGAGCTGACAGGCAGAAGAAAGGTTTCTTTGAAGTTGCCCATGGGGGTACCCTTTTCCTGGATGAAATTTCAGAACTTGATCCGCTTATTCAGGTCAAATTACTCAGAATTCTTCAGGAAAGGATATTTACAAGGGTTGGAGGAACATCATTTATAGATTTGGATATACGTCTAATTGCTGCAAGCAATAAAAATCTCGAAGAAGAAGTTAAAAATGGCAGCTTCAGACATGATCTCTATTACAGGCTGAATGTAATTCCTATAAAAGCACCTGCTTTAAGAGATCATACAGAAGATATTGGAGAGCTGGTCCAGGTCTTTATTAAAAGAATA
>CBDVAD010000379.1:0-3976 GCA_965371875.1 uncultured bacterium | reverse complement strand
GAGCCAATGGAGGGATTCGAACCCCCGACCGGCTGATTACAAATCAGCTGCTCTGGCCAACTGAGCTACATTGGCAATTAAATTTCAAGAAATAAAAAACAGTCCTCGAAAAAAGGACTGCAAAAGTATAAACATATTCTAAATAAACAAACAAATTTTTTAAAATAAAATTTACCTGCTTCTGTTTTTGTTTTTGTACTTCGTAAGTTGTCTTCTAAGTGCCTCTATTGCAGAGTCTGAAGCCTCCTCAAAAGTCTTGCATTGTTTCTTTGCATACAAGTCATTTCCTTTAATAATTAGCCTTATTTCAGCAATTTTATTTTCCGGGGTATCGGTGTTATCAACTTTTAATGTTATATCACTACTTATTACTCCATCATAATACTGAGATAATTTAACCATTTTGTCGTTAATAAAATTATCTAATTTTTGATCTGTCTTAAAATGTACTGCATTAATGTTTACTTTCATATTTTATCTCCTTTCAATTTAGGCTCTTGGATGAGCCTGTTTATATATAGATTTAAGTTGTTCAATAGTATTATGCGTATAAATTTGTGTGGCGGCTAGATTTGAATGGCCCAGTATTTCTTTTATGGTATTTAGGTCAGCTCCGTTGTTTAACATATGTGTTGCAAATGTATGACGCAATACGTGAGGGCTTTTTTTGTGTATTGTAGAAACTTTACCAAGATACAAATTTACTTTCCGATAAACAAATTTTTTATACAATTTTTTGCCTTTATCTGTTAATAACAAATAGTCGTCTGATTCTGTTTGCAAAAAACTTGATTTCTTTACATCAAGATAACGAGATATACTTTCAACAAGTACGTCTGAAATAGGAATTATCCTTTCCCTGTTTCTTTTTCCCAGTACTTTTAATTTTTTGGTTTTGATATCAAGATCATGATTTTGCAAATTGATCAATTCAGATAATCGAATACCAGTAAAATAAAATATCTCAATAATTAACCTGTCCCGTAACCCACTAAATGAATTTTTAAATTCTATTTCATCCAAAAGTTTATCCATGTTGTTCTCTTCAACATATACCGGGAGTTTTTTTGATACTTTTGGTGCTTTAATAAGGCTTACAGGATTACTGGTAATTAATTTTTCTGATAATAGAAACTTATACAAACTTTTTAATGTGGAAAGTTTTCTATTTATTGATCTTGGTGTTATTGATTGTTCAACCAACTGTACGATCCAGGATCTGATAATGGTATGATTAACTTCCCTTATATCTGTTATGCTATATTCTGAATTCAGAAATGAACTAAACTGATCAAGATCTTTTGTGTATGCTAAAATGGTATTTTGGGAATATCTCTTTTCAAAACGCAGGTACTGAACGAATTTTTCTCTAAACATCTGATAACTAAAAAAAACAGGAAGAACTTTAGTTTTCAAAGATAAGATAAAATCAATAAAAACAAAAATTCTTCCTGCAATTCTCTACCAATAAAACGGAAAGTCTATCCTTCCAGCTGCTCTCTCAAATGCTGAACGTAAATAGCTTTCATTTTTTGCTCTCTTTTTATAATAGAGGGCTTGGTATATTTTTGTCTGACCCGGAGTTCTTTAATAACGCCGGTTCTTTCAAATTTCCTTTTATACTTTTTTAAAGCTCTATCAATGCTTTCACCTTCTTTTACAGGTACGATAATCATACTGCTTATTTTTTATATATGTTAATACTATTAAAATCGGGGTGCAAAGGTAAATAGTTATATTTAAAAAACAAAATTTAATCTGAAAGAATTAAATTATCTAAAATAAAGTTGGTTAACCTTGTGTATAAATGAATTCTTGTATTCCGACCTGTATAAATCCCATGATTACTATTTGGATAAAACTGCATTTCAAATTGTTTATTGGAATTTACCAGAGCTGTTATCATATCAATTGAATTTTGCATATGAACATTATCATCTTCAGTTCCATGAATAATAAGATATTTCCCGGTTAATTTATCAATATGATTAATTGGTGAGTTATCATCATAACCTTCAGGGTTTTCTTGTGGTGTTCGCATGTATCGTTCGGTATAAATATTATCATAATATCTCCAGTTTGTAACAGGAGCAACAGCTACAGCCATTGAGAAATATGCAGCCCCTTTAGTGATGCACAAGCTGGACATATATCCACCGTAACTCCAGCCCCAAATACCAATCTTGTCTCCGTTCACAAATTTAAGGTTGCTAAGATATTTAGCCATTTCAATCTGATCTTCCGTTTCAAATTTTCCCAATTGCTGATAAGTCCCTTTTTTGAACTCTGCTCCTCTACTTCCAGTTCCTCTGTTATCAACAGATACGATAATTATTCCCTGTTTTGCTAGTAACTGATACCATAGACTTCCATCGCCATAAGTATTTCTTACAGTTTGAGATCCAGGCCCACCATAAACATACATTAGAACAGGATACTTTTTGTTTTCATCAAAATCTGGTGGTTTAATCATCCAGGCATTCAGGTCTATTCCCTGTGTTGTTGTAAATGAAAAGAATTCCTTTTTACTAAAATTATAAGGTTCAGTTTTTTGCATCAGGTTCTGGTTATCTTCCAGCACCCTTATTAATTTCCCTTTAGAATTATTTATGGTCACAACAGGTGGAGAGCCGGCATCAGAGTATGTATTGATGTAATACTTGAATTGTTTGCTGAATTGCACACTATTATTGCCAATTTTTTCAGAGAGCAGTTTTTTATCAGTTCCATCCAGTTTAACTGAATATACTTCCCTGTTGATTGGAGATGATTCAGAGGAAATATAATAAACTAATCCTCTTTTTTCATCGAGACCTAAAAACTCGTTTACATCCCAGTTTCCATTGGTTATCTGGTTGACTTCATCACCATCAATACTATATATATATAAATGATTAAAGCCGTCTCTTTCACTACTGATAATGAAGTGATTTGAAGTTTCAAAAAAAGTTAAATCATCAGTAATTTCAATATAATAATCATCGGTTTCACGATAAATGGATTGAGTCCTCCCTGTTTCGATATCCGCAATTAGAATTTTAAATTCATTTTGCAATCTATTCAACCATTGGATAGCAAGTTTTTTCGAATTCTGAGTCCATTTAATTCTGGGTATATAGATATTAGTTTCCTCGCCAATATTTATTTTTTTTATTTGGCCTGTTTTAAAGCTATATACATAAATTTCCACTTTTGAATTGTCTTCACCTGCTTTGGGATACTTATAATTATATTGATCAGGGTATAATTTACCCCAGGTAGTCATTTGAAATTCTTTAACATTACTTTCATCAAATCGATAAAAAGCGATGCTGTTACCATCAGGTGCCCAGTGAAATGCTTTTGTAAAGCTAAATTCCTCTTCATAAACCCAGTCCGTTGTACCATATATTATATTATTGTATAATCCGTCATTTGTGATTTCTAATTCCTGATTTGTTTCCAGATCATAGTAGAATAAATTATTATTTCTGACATATGCTACTTTTGAACCATCTGGTGAAAATGTGGCAAGCTGCTGTTTTTCACCATTTGAAAGTAATTGCAACTGTTCATTATCAATATCATAAACATAATTTTTAGACTTATAAGAGTGCCGATATATTCTTTGACTCTCGGTAAAAAATAGAATTTTATTTTCATCATTATTTAATTCATAGGATCGAATACTTATTGGAACCGAATCTCCTATAGGGATAAGTTGGCTTGTTGTTATCAGGTTATTTGTAAGTTTACCTGTTTTGTAATTGTAAATATTAATACTATCACTTTCAGTTTTAAGAAAATTATCTCCATCATTTAGAGAAGAAATTTTTCCAATATATTTTGGAAAAAATTCTCTTGATTGGAAAATATCAACTAAGCTCAGTTCTGAAGTACTTTCCTGTGCTAATCCCGCAGTAGATAAAAATAGAAATACTACAATAATGATTGTAAGTGACCTATTCATAAATTATTTTGTCAATGATAATATTTT
>CBDVAD010000378.1:0-3982 GCA_965371875.1 uncultured bacterium | reverse complement strand
AGGATCAGCTGCTTAAAATAAATCAATGATCGAATATTTTGGAATGATTGTAAGACATATTTTAATAAGAATTATAGTGTGTATAAATGGTATGATAATACCGCGCGTGTTATGAATTTAAATAAAAGGAACTAGTATGAAACGATTTTTTTTAGTGGGAATTATATTATTTTTTATGGTTATGTCGGCTTATTCTCAGACTTTAATCAATTCTTTTGATGATCAATATAGTCGATCTTTTATAGCTGAGGAGAATGGAAGCTTTTTCAATAGCTTGAGGTCATTCTCTTTTAACGGGTTTACGGACCTTGATGATTCAGAGACAGATCTATTTACAGTCCTCGATATCTATTCTCTGAACAGTTATAATTCTTATTATGCTCACGGTATGAATGATGAATCCTTCTGGCAGGGTAAAGGTTTTAACACTTACCTGACAGGTGGAATTCAAGGGCAATTTAACAATGTGTCTATTATTCTTTATCCGGAAGTCTGGTTTGCCCAAAATGATGAGTTTTCACTTGTTACTCCGTCAGCAGATCAGGAAAGTGTGTATGGATATTTTCTTAATGATATAGATAATCCCCAGCGCTACGGTAGTGAGTATGTACTTCATGCTGGTTTTGGACAATCTGAGATTCGATACACTGGGGAAAAATTAACTGTAGGTATTGGAACCCAGAGTCTATGGATAGGCCCAGGAATCTATAATTCTTTAATTTTATCAAATAATGCCGGAGGCTTTCCAAAAGTAGATATTGGAATGAGAGATATCAAATCTGCAATTGGTGAGTTCGAATTTTTTACATGGTGGGGAATACTCAGTGAGTCTGATTATTTTGACAGTGACAGCACTAATAATGAAAACCTCTTTACCGGTATGCATCTTGATTATAAGCCGGTTTTTATTGATGGATTAACAATTGGACTAAACAGAACTTTAACTGCAAATCTGGCAGATGCAGGGTTATCAAGCTATGGTACATTATTGATACCTTTTATGACAACGGTGTTCGGTTATGATCTGAATGATCAGCGAGCTTCTGTTACACTCGATTGGACTTTTCCTTCAGTTGGATTTAATGCTTATCTGGAATGGGCAAGGAATGATTATCAGGCTTCTGTACGCTCTATATTTCAATTCCCTCAGAGGACCCAGGCTTATACCATAGGTGCCAGGCAGTTGGTTTATAATAAAGATAAAAAACGGGTTTTGGTTACCTTTGAGATTACAGAATTGTTAATTTCCTGGGATTATACTATTGATGATGCTATGAGGGATGGAGCAAGTTTTTATACTCATTCGATTGTTGATCAGGGATATACACAGGATGGTCAAATCCTTGGAGCAGGGATTGGAACAGGTTCAAATTCACAAACTTTGAATATTGATTATTTTTATGAAAATGGAAAGATTACAGGCTTTTTTCAAAGAATCGCAAGAACACCTGATTATCTTTTTTCATTACCCGAAGGCAGTGTAGAACGAAGTAGTAATAATAACAATGTAGAATTTACAATAGGGATTGAGTGGCAGTTTAAAATGTTCAGGCATCAGATGATAATGCTGGGAACTGAATATAGTAGAAATTTTAACTGGAACTATATTGCCGGAAATGATGTGAATAATTTGCATTTTGAATTAGGCTATTCTCTTTCATATTAGTTAAATAACTATCAGTAAACGGGATATTAATAATGAAAATATTAGTAACAGGAACAGCCGGTTTTATTGGCTTTCACCTGGTAAAAAGGCTGGTAGAAAGGGGTGATGAGGTAGTTGGCCTCGATTCTATTAATGATTATTATGATGTTAGTCTTAAATATGGCCGTTTGGCAGAATGCGGAATCTCTTTAAATAAAATAAAAGAAGATCATATTGTCAGGAGTGAAAGATATAATAACTACTCCTTCATTAAGGTGGATCTGCAGAATAGGGAGCAGATTAATTCTCTTTTTGAAAAGGAAAAATTTGACAGTGTCTGCAATCTTGCAGCCCAGGCAGGTGTCAGGTACAGTCTGGAAAATCCCCATGCATACATAGAGAGTAATATTGTCGGGTTTTTAAATATTCTTGAAGCCTGCAGGCAATATGATGTTAAACATCTTACATATGCTTCAAGTTCCTCAGTCTATGGCCTTAATGAATCACTGCCTTTTTCTACTTCTGATAATGTAGACCATCCTGTAAGTCTTTATGCAGCTACTAAAAAATCAAATGAGTTAATGGCTCATACTTATAGTCATCTGTTTGATCTTGCTACCACAGGATTGCGTTTTTTTACTGTTTATGGCCCCTGGGGACGACCGGATATGGCCCCGATTTTATTCACAAAGGCTATTCTTGAAGGAAAACCTATCGATATCTTTAATTATGGCAAAATGAAAAGGGACTTTACCTATATTGATGACATTATAGAAGGAATAGTGAGGGTAATTGATAATCCTCCAAAAGGGAATACAGAATGGAGCGGATCAAAACCTGATCCCTCATGTTCAAAGGCTCCTTATAAAATCTACAATATTGGAAACAGTAAACCCATAGAGTTGATGGACTTTATCGGGACTATTGAAAAGAATCTGGGGATTGAAGCAAAAAAGAACTACCTTCCCATTCAGAAAGGGGATGTTACGGTAACCTGGGCAGACACTACAGATCTTGAACAGGACCTGGGATATCGACCAAAGACCAGTGTAGAAGAAGGGGTTTCCCGATTTATTGACTGGTACCGGGAGTTTTTCCCGATTTAGGCTGGAGTTAATAACATTGGATTATGTATGAATAAACTGGATTTAGTTTCAATAATGATTCCAACCTATAATCAGGAGAACTATATTGGCAGGGCTATTGAGAGTGCCCTGGCTCAAACATATCCAAACCTTGAAATTGTAATTTCAGATGATGCCTCAACGGATCAAACAGAAGAGATAGTCAAAAATTATCTAAACGATCCCAGGGTAAAATATTTCCGGCAGGGAAAAAATATTGGGAGAGTAAATAACTACCGAAAAAATCTTTATGAGCAGGTAAGCGGTCAATGGGTTTTAAATTTGGATGGAGATGATTATCTTCTAAACAATAACTACATTTCTGAGGCTGTGAAGGCACTGGATAATTTTAATACAAAGGATACAGTTCTTATTTGTGCCGACAGGTATGAATCCGATGAAATAGAAAATGGAATAGACTCTGAACCAGGTTATTCCTGGAATAGTTACAATGGGAAAGACTCTCTATTGAGATATTTTACCAAAGATCGTTTTTTTCGAATATGGCACCTTACTTCATTGTATAGAAGGGATATAGCAATGGATGTTGGATTTTATCGCCATAATATAATGAGTAGTGATCAGGAATCAATTTTCCGTTTGATTATGCATGGAAATATTTTATATACCAACACAAAGGTTGCAGTCTGGCAGGCACATAGTAGTAATGTATCTAAAGAGTTGAATGAGGAAAATACTATTAATAACTTATTGGAATATGAATATGTCAGGGATTATGCTTTACAGAAAAAACTAATTCAGTCAAATAGAATAAAGCATTGGTGTAATTATGGTATTCGTTTTACTGTCAGGAAGTATATAAAGAAATATGCAAGATCTGGTGGAATGAGAAATGGAATTAGTTTTTATTGGAAGGCTTCAAAGTCCTTTAGGGCTGCACTACCGGCAATTTTTAATATAAAAGTTTTGGTAATTTTGATACTTAATATTTTACAAAGAGAAAAAGGGAAATAAAGGCACTATGAAAGTTGCTATAGTTTTTTCACATCTGCCGGAACAGCATGAAGCTAAGGATACTTACGAGAGAGCTCTTAGAGAACGGTTTATAATAAAAAAGCTAAATCAGGATGGTCATGATGCAAGAATAATGTTCCTTGGTTATGGAACTGAAACTGAAATTTCAGACGATATTACCAAAGCTGTTTTCTACCCTGTTGATAAAAAATCTATACCAAAGGGACGAAAATTTTTC
>CBDVAD010000377.1:0-3992 GCA_965371875.1 uncultured bacterium | reverse complement strand
CGGAGCTTCCTGGACAACAACAAATATCTCACCTTATTCAGTTTATAAATTTGACCGTGAATTGTATTCAAATGCAGAAGGTATATCTAAAATACTGAATGTAGTTACAGCCTATAAAGGTGGTAAACTTGTAATAATTGCTTCCCAGAACAATGATCTGGAGAATAAACTTGAGGAGCTGGTGGACCTGGCGGTGTCCGGAGAGGAGATTCTCTGGTCCCGTATGGAAAAACTTAAATCTGAGCAGCTTGCATTTGTAGAAAAACTAATACCTTCTTCCGGCAGAGTTGCTATTGAGACGGAAATCAGACAGGGCTTTCAAGACCTTGGAGATGTGCTTAAGTCAGTCTGGCTGGTAAGTGACTGTTCAGATATGACCCGGGCATATGTAAGCGGGATGGGCAATATCTGGATAACCAGGATATTAAGTGAAAAACTTAAATCGGATGGTTTTTCTGCAGTGTGGATCAATTCCAAAGAGTTGATCGATGTAAAAACTGAGACTACAGGGGTAACAGTGCTTCTTGATTCATCAGCAGTTAAGATAAATGCACTGATAAATGAGAAAAGTAAAACAGATATATTTGTTGTCACCGGAGGAAGGGGTTTAACAGGAGATGGCAGGTCTCTCTCTTTGGGAAGATATGGTATGGAGGTAACAGCTTCTGTATATGCCAATATTCTTACTGCAGATGAACTTGTATTCTGGACTAATTCGGATGGAGTAAAAAGTGCAGATCCTGAGAAAGTACCTGCTGCTGTAACAATACCGCGACTAAGCTATGCAGAGGCGACTGAACTTGCCTTTATCGGGGCAAAAATTCTTCATCCAGGGGCTTTTGTCTATGCAATACATAAAAGAATCCCTATTTGTATTCGTAATATTGATAAACCTGACTCTAAAGGGACGATTATTTCCGATTCTACTGAAAATAGCGAAGATAATCTAATTAAGGGTTTTTCCATAGTTGATAATATTTCTCTTCTTAATATTGAAGGATCCGGGATGGTTGGTGTTCCAGGAATATCTTCCAGACTTTTTTCTGCTCTTTTTGAGAAAAATATTTCTGTTATTACTATATCCCAGGCGTCCAGTGAACATTCTATCTGCTGTGGTGTTTCCTCTGATCAGGCAGATGAAGCAAAAAAAATTGCCAGGGAAATATTTGAACCTGAATTGGCGAGTTTTAAGATAAATTCCATTGAGACAGAAGATGGATGTGCAATACTTGGTGCTGTCGGAGACCGGATGTCCGGAACTCCAGGTATTTCTGCTAAATTCTTTGGTGCCCTGGGAAAAGCCGGGGTTAATGTTCATGCCATAGCTCAGGGGTCATCAGAACGAAATATTAGTGCCATAATTAAAATGGAGGAAGCAACGAAGGCTCTTAGAGCTGTTCATTCAGGTTTTTATCTATCGAATCAAACTTTAAGTATTGGGGTTATTGGTCCCGGGTTAATCGGTAGTACCTTAATCGATCAAATCGCAGGTGAATCAGAGCGGCTCAAAGAAAATTTTGGTGTAGACCTCCGCCTTCGCGGGATTTCCCGCTCATCCAGGATGATTCTGGATGAAGATAATCTGGACATGTCAAACTGGCGTAATTTGCTTGATAATTCATCGGTAAGTGCGAATATCGAAGACTTTACATCACATATCAATTCTGAATATATACCCCATCGTGTAATTATTGATTGTACCAGTTCAGAGGGAATACCTGCTAACTATCTTGATTGGGTAAAGAAGGGTATCCATATAATAACACCGAATAAGAAGGCCGGTACAACGCCTATGCCTCAATACCGTGAACTTATGAAAGAAACAAGAAAAAGAGGTGTTCATTTTCTCTATGAAACAACTGTAGGAGCAGGACTTCCAATAATAGGAACCCTCAGAGACCTTATATTGACTGGTGATAAGATAAAAAAAATAGAAGGTGTTTTCTCAGGAACTCTTGCCTATCTTTTCTGGCGTTTTGATGGAACCACACCATTCAGTACCCTTGTTAAAGAGGCCAGAGAGTTGGGCTTTACTGAACCGGATCCCAGAGACGATCTTTCAGGAATGGATATCGTAAGGAAAACAGTAATTCTTGCAAGGGAAGCAGGTCACAGCGTCGAAATTGAAGATATTCCGGTATGCAGTCTTGTTCCTGATGTACTTGCAGATGTCAGTCTGGATGAATTTATGAGTAAACTTGAGATGATGGATGAGGAGCTCGATGATCTTTATAAAAAGGCTGCCTCAAGGAATGAGGTTATCAAATATACCGGTATAATTGAAGAGAATGGTAAATGTGAGGTCCTTCTTAAGAGTTATCCTAAAGATCATCCATTTGCCGGAATTTCCGGAACAGATAATATTGTTGCATTTACAACAGCCAGGTATAATGATCAACCATTGGTTGTCCGGGGACCAGGTGCCGGTCCACATGTGACTGCAGGTGGAGTTTTTGCTGACTTATTACGACTGGCTTCATATCTGGGAGCGAAACTTTAGGAAAGGAGAAGGGAATTTTTTATGGAGTTTATTAGTACAAGGGGTAACAGTCCTTCTGTAAGTGCATCAGTGGCTATTAGAACCGGTCTTGCACCTGATGGGGGGCTTTATGTTCCGAAAAGTTTTCCGAAAATTGAAATTTCTGAATCTTATACTAACTATGCTGACTTTGCTTCAGAAATAATTCAACCTTTCTTTGAGGGAGATCCCCTTTATGCTGATATTCCTGGAATATGCCGTAATGCTTTTTCTTTTGATGTTCCTCTCCATTGGTTGAATGAAAATCAGGTGGTACTGGAACTATTTCATGGTCCAACTGCAGCGTTTAAAGATTTTGGAGCCAGATTTCTTGCAGCTGTCATGGAAAAACTGCAGCAGGGTAAAGAGAGAGATCTTACTATTCTGGTTGCAACATCCGGAGATACAGGAAGTGCTGTTGCATCTGCTTTTTATCATAAGAATGGTATACAGGTTAAGGTTTTGTACCCTGAGGGAAGGGTTTCAAAACGACAGGAAAAGCAGCTCACCTGCTGGGATGATAATATCTCTTCCTATTGTGTGACGGGTAATTTTGATGACTGTCAAAAGATGGTTAAAACTGCATTTCAGGATAAAAAGCTTGCCGAAACCTGGGACCTTTCTTCTGCGAATAGTATTAATCTGGGACGGCTTCTGCCGCAGATTGTATATTTTTACTACTCCAGCCTGCTGTTTCTAAAGAAAACAGGGAAAAAGCCTGTTGTTATTGTTCCAAGCGGTAATGTTGGTAACTCTGTTGGTGCCTACTGGGCAATGGAGCTTGGAGCTCCTGTAGAGAAAATAGTTCTTGCTGTTAATGCAAATACTACTATTCCGGAGTTTATTGAAACAGGAAAGTATACTCCCAGGCCCAGTATTGCAACTATTGCCAATGCAATGGATGTTGGTGATCCCAGTAATATGGAACGCTTAAGACACCTATTTTCTGACCACAAACAAATTCTTGAGAATATGGAAGCGATAAGTGTATCTGATAATCTTATACGGGAAACTATAAGAAAAACCTATGAAAAATATACTTATGTCATGTGCCCCCACACTGCCGCTGGAGAATGGGTTCGTCAGAACAATTATGCTGATGAACCGAGTATCGTTGTTTCCACTGCCCATCCTGCCAAGTTTGAAACTGTGGTTGAGCCGGAAATAGACAGAGTTATTGAAATACCTGAATCCCTGAAGGGTATGCTGGATACTGAACCGAGATTCAATAGAATTCAACCGGACATGAATCGGCTTTTTTAAAAAATTCCAGTTTCTGATCACTGCTAACTGCTAACTGCTAACTGTATATTTAGTAAAACCTCATAAAAATACTCGTAAATTGTGATATCACCAATTTTATTTATAAGAAATTTATGTAAAATACTTTAAAAAACATTTGACATATTCTGATTATATTGTAAACTGGTTTGTCATTAACAATAAATAAGGAGAAAAAATATGAAAAAAGGAC
>CBDVAD010000376.1:0-3994 GCA_965371875.1 uncultured bacterium | reverse complement strand
CTGGCATCAGACGAGAAATTGGCAGCTCATTTCAGCGCTTTCGAGTGACCCTGCAGGAGGAGTCGGATTGTGAAAACATGTACTTTAACAACCTGAAATACAAACAATAAGGAGCAAGATATGAATAAATTATTCTCGACATTGAAGCAACTCGCTCTCAAGAGAGAAGGATGAAGGCTTCGGGTTTCAAGTTATGACCAGGCCGGAGGAGACAACGACTTGTAAAAGTCCACCCGGATCAGACCTGTCAGGTTGCTGATATTAAAGGAGCCTTCCAGTACAATCCTGGAAGACAGATCATAATAAGTATCCATGACTATTTAATCCTATTTTTAACAAATTCATGCTATCAGAACAGAACAGTATCTTTAATTGCCCCATAGTATCGAAGAAAATGAAAGAGAAAAAGGTTGGAGAGCATCCACACAAACTGGAATCACCCAACCTCTTGATCTTTCACTACAACTGCCGGAATACTATGGCGGGTGGAAGATAGAAATTTAGATGTATAGTCTATTTCTGAAATAGGTATTCGCCGGAATTAGCTTTAAATTTATATTTATCGCCTCGATAAACAGAATGGAGGACTTCAATAGGAATGTTGTTCGGGTCGTAAGTGACACTTTCCAGTTTTATGCAGGAAATCGGTTCTTCTAATCCTAACAAATCCATGTCCTTTCTGGTCGTCATTTCAGAGCTGAATATCTGGGTGGAATGGTGTAAATTGATATCAAATTTTTCTACTAATAAATGATACAGGGAACCTTCAAGATCCATATCGACAATTTCTTTAAACTCATCGTACGATAGATAGCTTCTCTCAATCAATACCGGTTCATTATTTGCCAGTTTGATCCGCAGGATAACGATCACTTTTGCACTTTCCGGCAATTCCAATAATTCCCTTATATCTGCAGGTGCCTTTCGCACATCAATTTTCATTGTTTTTGTGACAGGTTTCACACCATATTCCAACATGTCATCGGTAAAGCTGGAAATGTTTCCTGTACCATAAATAAAGTCTTTAGGTTTATCAGCTATCAGGAATGTACCTTCTCTCCGTTTCCTAACAAGCATTTTCTCATTTACCAACTCGTCATATGCCTTCCGAACTGTCATCCGGTTAACTTTAAAATTCTTTGATAGCTCCTCCTCAGTTGGAAGCCGATCGCCAATTTTTATCTTTCCTCTCTTTATCATTCCATACAGCCAGGAACGGATCTGCATATATTTAGGGATTTTACTGTTTTCATTGATTTGAAAATAAGCCATATCAAGTATTACTATATACAATTAGACATTTAATCACAAGAATTATATTACTTAAAACAGTTTTTGGCATTTAAGCACTTCCTAAAGGTACAAGGAATGAAGATTCTATCAGGATTAAAGCATATCAGAAAATATTGTTAGTACTTCTCTTGACAAAACAAATATTCATTTGTATATTTGTTTATACAATTAATTTTAAAAGAGTAAGGAACAATAACAATGAATATTATTCCAGGTTGGAAGGACAAGATACTATTTACTCCAGGACCCCTTACGACCAGCAATACAGTAAAACAGGCAATGCTTCGCGATTTAGGATCCCGTGATCTTGAATTCATATCAACCGTTAAATGGATTCGGAACAAACTCCTGGAGCTGGGCAGAGTAAGCAATAAAGATTACAAGGCAATCCTTATGCAGGGAAGCGGTACCTTCGGAATTGAATCTGTAATTTCCAGTACCACACCTGATAATGGTGGATGGCTTGTAATTGCAAACGGGGCCTATGGCTACAGGTTGGCACAGATTGTAAGAACTTTGAATATTCGGTGTGAAATCCTGGAATATGCCGAAGATCAGGTACCGCTTCCTCAAGACGTTGCCGAAGCTCTGGATAAAAATCCGGATATAACTAATGTAGGTATTGTGCATTGCGAAACATCAACCGGAATGTTCAATCCTATCGAAGAAATCGGTGTCTTGGTAAAAAAACGACAAAAAATCTTCTTTGTAGATGCTATGAGCAGTTTTGGTGCTGTCCCGATTGATATTGAAAAATCAAAAATCGATTATTTGGTTTCATCTGCCAACAAATGTATCGAAGGAGTTCCCGGTTTCAGCTTTATAATTGCCAATTACAATTCTCTGGAAAAAACAAAATCATTTTCCCGCAGCGTTGTCCTTGATCTATATGCTCAATGGAAGGGACTCGAAAAAAACGGCCAGTTCCGTTTTACCCCTCCTACCCACTCGATTCTGGCATTTGCTCAGGCTATCAGAGAGCTGATTGAGGAAGGCGGAGTAGAAGGACGGGCCGGCAGATACATAGAAAATTATGAAACCCTTATTCAGGGCATGGAAACCATTGGATTCAAACCCTATCTTTCAAAGGAGAAAAGAGGATATATAATCACCTCTTTCAGATATCCGAAATCTTGTTTTGATTTTACTGCTTTCTATAAATCTTTAGGTGATAAAGATATAGTTATCTATCCGGGAAAAGTGAGTAATGCAGACTGCTTCAGAATCGGTAATATCGGCAGGATATTTAAAGCCGATATGTTGAATCTGTTAAATGCAATAAAAGCGACTATTGATGAGTTGAATATATCACTGTCATAACTGCCTTTTATAGGCTAATAATAATTTAGGAGTTTATTTATGTCTGACAATTCTGTGATTAAATCACTTTCATCCGCAGGAAAAGTGCCTCAGGATGTTCGTAAGGAAGCAAAGCAGTATCAAATGCTGGATACTGACAGCAATGGTAATACCGTATCATTTGTTATGCTGGACTGTTCAGGGACAACCATGGATAGGTATGTTGATGCACCGGCAATAGTTTTTGTTGGAGTTTTTAAAGATTTTGGTGTAGACATTACGATGCAGGAGGCCAGGGTACCAATGGGGCTCAGAATAGATCTGCACATCAAACAACTGACAGAAATGCCAGGGGTAAGAGAAAAATGGAAAGCTGTACACAATAAATATCCCGACCAGAAAGATGTTGATGAAATGTTTAAAATTTTTGTTCCCAAACAACTGGATGTTCTGCGAAATGGTAGTTACTCCACATTACTTCCCGGAGTTTCAGATGTTACAAAGAACTTCCAGAAAGTAGGTATAAAATTAGGAGTGACCACAGGGTTTATGCGCTCAATGCTTGATATTTTACTGGAAGGCGCAGCTCCCCAGGGATTTATCCCTGACACTTCTGTAGCAGGTGATGAAGTGGAAGCACCAAGGCCAATGCCTTTTATGGTTTTAAAGAATCTCGAAAGAATGGGTGTAAAGAATGTTGCCAGGGCTATGCGTTTAACTGTAAAGGTTGATGATACTGTTACAGGGACCGGAGAGGGATTCCCAATGTGCTGGACAGTAGGAGTATCAAAATGGAGTAACTACGTTGTCGATAGTAATGCAGTTGCAAAAACACTGTCAGCAGATGAATTACTGAAAAAAGAGCAGGCTGCCAAAGAAAAACTTATTGTAGAAGGCGGAGCTCACTATGTCATTGATGATTTAAGAGATTTACCTGCAGTTGTAGAGGATATTAATAAACGACTTGCAAATGGAGAGAATCCCTGGGACTAAGGATCTTAGATAGAGATGCACATCTGTGCGTCTCTACAATATTGATCTTCCAATAGATAAAAAAAAGTCGGAATCTATTTAGCATATCTCATGTTCAAACTATTGTATCGAATTTCAGTAATGTGATAAGTTTCAGACATCTTAGGATCTCAATGGATATTTAATATTATTGATTCTATAAAATAATTTTTCTCAGGAGAACTATTATGAACAAGGACCAAAAAGAACCCTTCCATTGGCGTACAGCCATTGCCTATAAAACAAAAGATCGAATTGTTGTCAGAGGCTATGATATTAATGATCTGACTGGAAATGTTGACTTCACATCTATGGCATACCTCGTCTGGACCGGTAGTCTTCCACCGGAAAACTATAAAAAAATGTTAAATGCCATGCTGGTCTCCTTAAG
>CBDVAD010000375.1:0-3997 GCA_965371875.1 uncultured bacterium | reverse complement strand
AAAGCTTTGAGAAAGGCATCTTCAAATTGTACATGCATCAGTTGTTGAAAACCTCATCATATGAGCGCCATTTAGAAGATCCATCTTTCAGCCTTGCCTGAGCTAATTCCATTGCTTCCAGAAAAGCAGGATGAGAAAGAATACGCTCGCTATCCTGTCCTTCTACACGGCGTTTTAATGTGAGGAGATACTGTGTTACCATATCGGCAACAGATATCCTGTTTTCCTGGGCAAAGATCCTGGCAAAATCAGCAAGGTCCTGATCCAGGCTTATATTTATTCTGGTCTTAGGCATAATGAACCTCCTTATGTTTCTATTATACACATAACCGGAACAGAAATCAACTGTTATGTATAGTTCATTTAATGTCAAAACCTTTTGCTGTGTCTCGTTACTGAGCTTTGAAAATAAATCGTCGGTACTAACTTCGTTGCGTTTCCAGGCTGCTAATTTATGAATGGCATTTCCGTGGTTTAAAAAAGAGTTTGGATAAAAAGCCAAAACCGCAAACGGAAATGCAAAATGTTAACCTGCAGCGTTAAGGATAGAAGCGAAAATCCCGCACCGTGAATGTATCTTGTAGAGGCGCGATTTATCGCGTCTTCGAAACCCGGCAAAACAAAAATGTGTTCCAGTTAAACAAACCCGGGAGGAATTGCAGCGGATAGCCTGACCCGGCCACTAAATCGGTGAAAGCCTCAAATTCTGGAAATACAGAAAATCTGATCTCCGATTTAGTGGTCGGGAAACGCCCAAAGGAATAAATTTAAAAGGCAAAACAACAATAAAATAAAACTTATCCGGACTATTATTATGGATATAGTTATTAAAAATAATTAACTTTATAGGGGAGCTGCTATGTTTAATTTTAGAAGTGATGAGTATCTCCGTGAATACAGCAGTCTGATAAAAAAACGAAGGGAAAGTGAATCCGGACCCTTTATTGTAACAACACCTGAATGGCTTGACGATTTTGTCCACCTTATTCAGGGAGATGAGAAATACAAACGAGTGGCCAGAACGTGGGAGGGAAGCTGTGTTCTTGTCTTCGAGTCCGGTTCCAATACAATCTTTAAAAACAACATCTATATTTATTTTGACCTCTTTCACGGAGAATGCAGTTGGGGTGGGCTTGTACCTGAAGATATCGGCAAAAATGGAGAATACGTTCTTTACAGTCCATACGAGCGCTGGAAATTGATATTAAGGGGTGAACTGAATGTTGTACGGGCGATCGCCACAGGTAAACTGAAGCTTATTCCTTTTGATCTGAAAAAGGCGGCAAAACTGGCCGCGGCGGCCCAGGCTGCAATACGCCTGGTTGAACTTGCCAGGGAGACAGGAGGTATTTTCCCGGATGAAGCAGATGATCAGCAGAGAAAATCCTATCTGGATGTAATGGAGGAACTTAACAGTCTGTTTGGAATCTAAAAAAGGAGAATGTTATGTATGGGATGATAGGGAAACTGCTCAGAGTCAATCTGGATAAACAGACTATTCAGGAAGAAGTTATCCCGGAGGAGAAGATAAGAAAATATCTGGGTGGAACAGGTCTCGGGACCAGATATTTCTGGGATGAAGTGAAAGCCGGAACTGACGCTTTTGACAGAACCAATCGTCTAATATTCATGTCCGGTCTGCTTACAGGAACCCCCAGTCCGAGTGCCAGCAGATACAGTGTTGTAACAAAATCACCCCTTACAGGGCTCTGGACCCAGTCCAATTCAGGCGGCTCATGGGGCGTTGATATCAAGCATGCAGGATTCGACGGGATAATTTTTGAAGGAGAATCCGACACTCCTGTCTATCTTGTTATTGATGATGGTATGGCCAGTCTCCGGGATGCCGCCGAACTATGGGGTCGGAATGTAAAGGCAACGACTGAGTTTCTTAAAGAAAGATACGGCCGGGATACAAATGTTGCCTGCATAGGCATCGGCGGAGAAAATCTGGTCAGATATGCATCTATAATGAATGATCTTCACCGGGGAGCCGGACGGTGTGGTACCGGAGCGGTTATGGGGAAGAAGAAACTGAAGGCCATAGCAGTAAGAGGCCGCCGGAAGATTAAAGTTCCGGACGTTGAAGAGTTCAACAGAGTCGTAAAAAGGCAGAATCAGCTGATGAACGAATCTATACTGAATGCCGGCCTGAAGGAATACGGTACCACCCTGGTTCTAAGTATTGTTAATAACTGCGGCGGTCTTCCTACCAGGAACTGGCAGACCGGTTACTGCAGTTTTGAAGATGAAGTAAATGGAGAGGCTCTGAGGGAAAAGGTGTTTTTAGATGTTAAAGGATGTTACGCATGCCCGATAAAGTGCGGTCGTAAATCACGAATTCTGAAAGGTCCCTGGAAAGGGGAGGAAGGCGAGGGCCCTGAATATGAAACAGTCGGAGTTTTTGGTCCAATGTGCGGCAATCCGGATTTCGAAACAATAACAAAAGCAGGATACCTCTGCAATGATTACGGAATTGATACAGTTTCATGCGGCAGTACCATTGCTTTTGCCATGGAGTGTTTTGAAAAAGGAATACTAACTGAAAAGGACACAGACGGAATCAATCTTTCTTTCGGAAATAAATCGGCAATAATTGAAATGGTAATAAGGATTGCGGAAAGAAAAGGTATCGGGAATTTGCTTGCCGAAGGTACACGTATAATGTCTGAAAAGCTGAAAAAAGGAAGTGAGAAATTTGCAATGCATGTCAGAGGGATGGAACTTGCGTGCTACGATCCAAGGGCTGCAAAACTCACCGGGCTAGCATATGTTACCGCAAATCGCGGAGGGGATCATATAACCGCCTTTGTCGAAGCTCCCACATTTCTTGCAACACCATTTCTGATAATTGACGAAAGTGAAATCAAGGATATTCTCAAAGAAGATCCTGCAGATGTAAAGATCCTTAAGGACCTTGAAGATGCACTGACAACCTTCGATGCGGCGGGTTCCTGTAAGTTCATGGGAATGACACTCACAGCGGAAGAATGGGTTGAAATAATCAGAGTAACTACCGGCTGGAAAGATTACACCGTAGATGAGTTCAGGAAAACCGGAGAGAGAATTTTCAACCTTGCCAGAGCATGTAATGTGCGGGACGGAGTAACAAGAGCTGATGACAAACTGCCCTACAGGCTCACCAATGAACCTATGCCGGATGGTCCGGCTAAAGGTGAAACAGTGAACCTGAAGGAGCTTCTTAAAGAATATTACAAATACCGTGACTGGGACAATCCTGAAGGAAAACCCAGCCCTCGGAAACTGGATGAGCTTGGACTTGCCGATGTCAGGGATGTTCTGTACGGGGAGACAGAATAATGTCGGTCTATTCCGAAAAACCATGGCTGAAAAACTATAAGGTTGGATCGTTCAAACTTAAAACCTCCATTGAATACCCTGAAAAACCACTCTTCTCAATTCTGGATGAGGCAGCCGTATCCTGGCCCGGAAGAGATGCCATTTATTTCCTCGAAAATCGGATAAAATACAGGGATCTGATTGAGCTTGTCGACAGATTTGCTAATGCACTCCATAATTTGGGTCTGGAAAAAGGAGAAAGGGTTGTAGTGTTCCTTCCTACCTGCCCGCAGTACATTATCTCTGATTTTGCAGTATTAAAAAACGGGGCTGTCATTGTGCCGGCAAGCCCCTATCTAAAGGCTCCGGAACTTATGCACCAGATAAAAGAATCCGGAGCAGTCGGACTTATTTCCCTCGACTCTTATTCCCGAATAATTCGGGAGATTAAGGATGAAATAAACCTTAAATGGATTATTACTACTTCGATAAATGACTTTTCCGCCGCCCCGGAGCCAAATAAAAAGCCGGAAAAAAAATCAGATAAGGAGAAAGTGTTTCCCAAACTTTCCTTCCTGGACCTTATTAATAATAATCCGCCTGTCTCTCCTGATGTGGAGATCGATCCGGTAGAAGACCTGGCCATTCTAGCTTTTACCGGCGGTTCTACCGGGACACCTAAAGGAGTAATGGTTAC
>CBDVAD010000374.1:0-4002 GCA_965371875.1 uncultured bacterium | reverse complement strand
TATTGTTTTCCTGTTATAGAATTACATCATGGCTGTAAAAGATTTTTATGAAACAAAGGGTATTCCGGAAGGGTACAATAACAAAGGTACACCCATAAGGGTTCTTGTTGTAGATGATGAACAATTGACCAGAAGTTTGATAATACAGGTTTTAAAATCTGTTGGTTTCGAAATTGTAGGTGAAGCAGAAAATGGTCTTCATGCTATAGAATTATTTAAAATGTACAAACCGGATATTGTTACTATGGATGTGAGGATGCCTCAGATGGATGGTATTGCGGCTCTTAAAAAGATAAAAGCTATTAATAAATATGCTGTTGTTGTTATGCTCACAGCAGAAAATGATTCAGATACTGTAGCACAGCTGCTAAAGTCCGGAGCTGCAAATTATATTGTTAAACCTGTTAAAAGAGATTTAATATTGGAAAAAATGAGATTAGTAAAGAAGGAAATAGGAATTTAAAAATTAAAGAGGCTCATATGTTGGATTTAAGCGAAAGTAAAGTTCTTGCTGTTGATGATACAGAAGCTAATATAGATATTCTTGTAAATACACTTGGTGACCTTTATGAATTAAGAGTAGCCATGAGTGGTCAATCTGCACTGGAGCAAATAGAGCAGGATCCCCCTGATATTATTTTACTCGATATAATGATGCCGGAGATGAATGGCTATCAGGTTCTTATGGAACTTACAAAGAGAAAAGTAAATATACCTGTTATTTTTATAACAGCAATGGACGAGATTGAGTTTAAAACCAAAGGGTTTGAAATTGGCGCAGTTGATTATATTACCAAACCCTTTCAGCCCCTTGAGGTTATTGCACGGGTTAAGACTCACCTTTCTTTAAAACTGGTAATGGACGAACTTGGAAATCAGAATGAAATTCTGGAGCAGAAAGTAAGAGAAAGAACAAAACAGTTGCAGACTACTCAGGATGTAACAATAAGAAGTCTTTCTTCACTGGCCGAAACACGGGATAATGAGACAGGCAATCATATTATAAGAACTCAAAAATATGTGGAGTTACTGGCAATTGAACTAAGAGAAACTGAGAAATACGCTTCATATATGAACGAAGAAACAATTGACCTTCTAAAAAAATCTGCACCCCTCCATGATATTGGAAAAGTTGGAATCCCGGACAGTATACTGCTAAAACCAGGAAAACTTTCAGGTGAAGAATTTGATATTATGAAAATGCATGCTGTTTATGGATATGAAGCTCTGGAAAAAGCTTCGAACCAGCTTGGGACAAATACATTTTTAAATCATGCTATGGAACTTGCCTGGTCCCACCACGAAAAATGGGATGGAAGCGGTTATCCCAGGGCTTTAAAAGGGGAAGATATTCCCATAGAAGGGAGATTAATGGCAGTTGCTGATGTCTACGATGCACTTATAAGCAAGAGGGTCTATAAACCCCCTTTTTCCCATTCCAAAGCAGTAGCTATAATTGAAGAGGGGAGAGGCTTCCATTTTGATCCTGATATTGTGGATGCTTTTATCAATATCAGTGAAGGTTTCAGGCAGATTGCATTAAAACTTGTAGAACATGATGAAGAGTGTGAAGCTCTTTCTCAATAATAAGCGGAGTCTATCCTTTAGCCAAGTTAAATTACACTTTCTGTCACCAGATTAGACGAGAATTAATAAGGCTGTGATCTTTAATCCGGTCTTTCCAATATAGTTATAAATCAAGTATATTTTTCTCAATTACTTCTAGAATTTCCATTGCTTCCTTAAATTTATATTTACTAACAAACTGGGATAATTTCTCAAACTCATGTAGAATATCTTCAGGCAGTATATAAGAATTAAGCTTTTCAATTATTTCTTTAGCAGGCTTAGGCTTTCTCTTTTCCAGGATAGGTTTAAGTTCTTCGAGAAACTCTTTCAGCATTTCCGGGTCTATATCTGTTTTGGAGTCTTTACTTTCGGTGCTTGCTTCAGCATCCAGATCGACTTTTTTAAGATCACCGATTAATACAGATAGTACTTCATCCAGTTTCTCAAGATCCCCATCTTTTTCGCTTTCTTCCTTAACTGTTTTCTCCACAACTGCGGCCGCCTGCTGTACCTCTTTTGCTCCAATGTTGCCTGCCACACCCTTAATTGTATGTGCCAGACGTACTGCAAGCTCCCTGTCTTCTTTTTCAATAGCATCTTTAATCTCTTTGACAGTTCCTGCATATCCATCTCTAAACTTTGTAAGTAGACTTAAATACAATTTCTTATTTCCACTTAAATGGGAGAGCCCTTCTTCTATGTTCAACCCTTCCAGTATCGGAATTACAATATCATCACCTATTTCCTTTTTTGCCTTGTCACTTTGTTTTTTATAACCTTCCGGAAGTTTACGGTCTCCAGGTTTTATCCACTTTACAAGTGCAGCCCACAGATCTTTAGGGTCTATCGGTTTAGTTATATAATCATTCATACCCACTTTTAAAACAGAATCCCGAACTCCTGTCATAGCATCAGCAGTCATGGCTACAATGGGCAGATCCTTGTATTTACCCTGCTTCCTTATTTCAACAGTTGCGTCAATACCACTCATTACAGGCATCTGCAGATCCATAAGAATTATGTCGTAGTCTTTTTTTTGAGTCATTTCAATGCAGATTTTTCCATTTTCCGCTATATCAACAAAGAATCCTTCCCCTTCAAGTATTTCTCTGGCAACCTGCTGGTTAATCTCATTGTCCTCTGCCAAAAGAATTTTTGCACCCATAATTTTATCAAAACCAGCTGGTTTTTCTTCACCGGTTATTTCCCGTTTTACCATACCGGAACTCTTTCCAAACACTTCCATAATTGTGTCGAATAACATGGAGGGGCTTACAGGTTTTATTAAAAACCCATTCAGATTTACCTTTTCTGCCTGGGCCATAATATCTTCACGACCAAAACTTGTTATCATAACTATTTTAGGAGACTCTATATTTTCAAGTTCTTTCCGTATTTTTCTTGAAGTTTCAATTCCATTCATGTTAGGCATCTGGTAATCCATCAGTACAAGATCGTACTCTTTATCCTCTGCAGCCTTTGCCTGAACAAGTTCACGTATAGCAAGATCACCATTACCCACAGTAGTAACATTAAAAGAAAAGTCCTCAAGATATGCTGTTAATACTTCCCTGGCTGTCTCGTTGTCATCTACTACAAGCACATTTAACCCTTTAAGATCTTCAGGGGCTATACGTTTCTCCTTCTCTTGTCCAATTCCAAACCTGGCTGTGAAATAAAAGATGCTCCCCGTACCATGCTCACTCTCAACTCCAATCTCTCCACCCATCATTTTCGATAGTTTTTTGCTTATAGTCAGACCAAGTCCGGTACCGCCGTATTTACGGGTAGTAGATGTATCTGCCTGGCTGAATGACTGAAAGAGTTTTCCCACTTGTTCCGGGGTTAGTCCTATTCCTGTATCCCTACATTCAAAACGAAGCATCGTCTCCTGCTCATTTTTTGTGACAACTTTTACAGAAACTTCAATTTCCCCTTTTTCAGTAAATTTAACTGCATTATTAGTAAGATTTAAGAGTATTTGTCCAAGACGCAGGGGGTCTCCCACAAGGTTCGGCGGAACATCAAGTCCCTGATTAAAAATCAGCTCAAGACCCCGGTCGACAACCTTATCTCCTATCATACTGGAGAGATTGCCCATTACATCATTTAAGTTAAAATCAGTCTCTTCTATGTCCATTTTTCCCGCTTCAATTTTGGAGAAATCAAGAATATCATTGATGATACCCAGGAGATTTTTAGCGGATCTCTCGATTTTTACCGAATAATCCCTCTGTTTCGGGTTAAGTTCTGTTTTTGCGAGAAGACTCCCCAGTCCTATAATAGCGTTCATGGGGGTTCTAATTTCATGGCTCATATTAGCAAGGAAGTCACCTTTGGCTTTTGTAGCATCTTCGGCGATCTCTTTTGCCCTGTTAAGAGCTTCTTCCGACGCTTTTCGTGCAGAAATATCGGTACAGATTGCCGTAAACA
>CBDVAD010000373.1:0-4018 GCA_965371875.1 uncultured bacterium | reverse complement strand
ACATGTGCTTGCAATGATTACAATTTTTAAATTTTTTGGTTTCGGAGTTATTCTCTATTACGGGGCCATGAGCAAAATTTCCGAATCTTTATATGAATCTGCAGAGATGGACGGATGTACATGGCTGCAGACTCTGACACATGTAACAGTTCCCGGTATCAATCATACAATCGGCTTTTTTATTGTCCTTGGTTTTGTTACCTTCGTTGCCAGAATGTTTCCCCTGACATTCACCCTCACAAAGGGAGGCCCGGGATATGCGTCTTTTGTTCCTGAGTTCGGTATTTATTTTCATGCGTTTGAAAACAGTCGAATGGGGTACGCCTCAACATGGGCCTTGTTTGTTTACCTTCTGACCCTGATTGTAATTGTAATTCAGAATACCCTGATGATGAAGGAGGAGAAGTAATGGCTGTACTTAAGAAAAAAAATCTTCTTATAACATTGCTTTTGGTACTTATCGGCATTGGTTTTCTACTTCCTTTTTATTATATGATAATTACCAGTTTCAAATCCATGGATACCTATTTGGTGAATAAATTTTTACCCCCTGCAAAATTTACCCTGGAAAACTACACATGGTCTTTTACCAAGCAGAATATATTGCTGAATTATATGAATAATGTTCTTATTCTTGTTTCTACTCTAATTCCGTTCATATTTTTAACAACAGGAGCAGGTTTTGCTATAGGAAAACTAAATTTACCCTTTAAGAAAACCTTTCTTTTTATTATTTCTGCTATTATGGTACTTCCCCAGATGGTTCTGACTATTCCCCTTTACCGTGAACTTGTACAAATGCACCTGTTGAATTCCATCACGGGTCTTATTTTAGTTTATCTGGCTTATTTCGGCCCTTATTCAGCCTACCTTATGGCCACTTACTTTAGAAATGTTCCGGATACTTATATTGAAGCCGCACTAATTGATGGAGCCGGGCTCTGGCAGATTTACAGTAGGATTATGCTCCCAATGGCGAAACCTATGATTATGACTGTTTTAATTATTGCTTCTCAGCAGATATGGAATGAACTTACTTTTGCACTAATACTAATTCGTGCCTCATCAAAGAGAACCATTATGGCGGCTATGGCTTTGCTATCCGGACAGTATGGAATGAATCCGGTTAATGCTGCAGCTATTCTACTGCTGGCATCACTTCCAATGCTTATATTATATATTATTTTCCAGAAAAATATTCAGCAGGGTATCCTTGCCGGCGGAATCAAGGAGTAGATTAATGAAAAAACCAAATATTTTATTCTTTTTCACTGATGATCAGCGATTTAATACTATTGGAGCTATTAATAATCCGCAAATAAAAACACCTGTAATGGATTCTTTAACCCGAAACGGGACTTCATTTACCAAAGCTTATATCCCAGGTGGAACATGTCCGGCAGTCTGTATGCCCAGCAGGGCAATGCTCCAAACCGGTCGCAGGCTTTTTTCAATTAAAGATAATGGAGAAACAATTCCGGATGAACACATCCTTTTAGGAGAACATCTGCAGACTGCAGGATATGAAACCGTTGGAATTGGGAAATGGCATAACGGACAGGAGTCTTATACCCGCAGCTTTTCTTCCGGCGGGGAGATTTTTTTTGGTGGAATGGATGATCACTGGAATGTCCCTGTATGTAAATTTAAAAAAGATGGAAACTACCCGGAACCTGCAAATCACCCCTGGAATGGAGGAACGGGTGTGGTAGTTGAAATTCCCAAAGTGTATGACCATATAAATAAAGGAAAACACTCTTCAGATATATTCTGTAACAAGGCTGTGGATTTTCTGGTTTCCCCAAAAGACCAAAAACCTTTCTTTATGTATCTTTCATTTATGGCCCCTCATGACCCACGTACAATGCCTTCAAAATTCAAAGAAATGTACGACCCGAAAGAAATAACCGTTCCTCCTAATTTTTTAGAAGAACATCCCTTTAACAATGGAGAGATGAAGGTCCGGGACGAAAAGCTGGCAGCCAGACCAAGGCAAATTCCTGAAATACAAAAACATCTGGCAGAATATTATGGTATGATCTCCCACCTGGATGAAGGTATGGGACGTGTACTGAAAGCTCTTAAAGATTCCGGAGAATATGAAAATACTATAATCGTTCTGGCTGGTGATAATGGTCTTGCCCTTGGCAGTCATGGATTAATGGGCAAGCAGAACCTTTACGACCACAGTATTCACGTCCCTCTGCTAATGAGCGGACCGGGAATAAAAGCCGGAAAAATCAGCTCCGCTGCCTGTTACCTTTATGATATTTTCCCTACCCTATGCGACCTTCTTACCATCGATACTCCAAAAACAGTTGAAGGCAAGAGTCTAATAAATGTATTAACAGGAGAAACTGATACACACAGGGAACAGATGTTTTTTGCTTACCGGGGAATACAGAGGGCTGTTCAGATTGATAATATAAAACTAATCGCTTATCTTGTGGACGGAATCTGCCGTATCCAGTTGTTCAATCTGCGGAATGATCCCTGGGAGATGAAAGATTTGTCTGAAACAGTTGAGGAGAAAAACACTGTTAATAAAATGATTCAGGCATTATTACTGGAGATGAAACTACAGGATGATCCATACATTAAGGAATGGGTGGAAGCTCTATCTTAAGGATGTCTATTCTATCCTGAGGACGATGGTGTGAGAATGAGGGTTTCACATCAAAAGATCTCCATCGTTTGGTGTGTGATGATTAATGCAGTGTGCAACACTCTACCTGCAGCATCGGTTTAGGAATTGCTCACAAACCATCTCTCAATAGTAACTGACCTCTACGTTAAACAAAACCGGGGAGAACAGTGGAAATTGTTCGGAGATTAATTGATAAAATGTGGTAGAAGCCTGTATAGAATTTTTGTGTTGATTTGAAAAATCTACATTCTGAATTCCTTTCGATATCTACCGGGCGGCAGTCGGAATTCTTTCTTGAATTGCCGACTAAAATAATACATATCATCTAATCCAACAGCAGAAGCAATTTGTTTAACCGGTAAGTCTGTCGTTCTGAGAAGGAGTCCTCCTTTTTGAAGCCTTCGGTTCATGAGATAATGTCCTGGAGATAAGCCAATACATGATTTGAACTGATGCCTGAAATAATCGTAAGAGAGATTCTGTTTTTCAGCCTCATGCCGGAATATCCAGTTTCTCTCAGGAGTCTCTGATATTTCACAGGCAATCCTGTTGATCTAAATTCTGATAGGGGACTCACTTACCGGAGTCTGAGATGTATTATAAAGTTGAAGCAGTAAACCTTCCAGAAGATGAATTGCCCGGTTATCTGACACATTCCCCTCGTTGAGAATTGATAGTAACTCTGTAAATCCCCTATCAAAAACTTTATCATCCAGCAGCTTCACCGCAGGAAATGATGAAGCCACTGGTAATAAACCGGATTGTGCAAGTCTATCTGCTCTTTCACCGGAAAAAGCAACATATTTGTGATTCCACAAGTCTCCGGAAATACTGCCGAACCGGAAACGGGGACCGGGAAATGTAAACCATGCTGTTGGACCTGTCAGTGTATATTCATGATTATCATCAATCTGAAGAGTAATAATACCGGTTTTTAAATATTGAAGAGTATAATACCCTGTAAATACACGGTCACCCAATTAGTATATTCACGATGTGAAGCCCAATGAATAAAACTCAGATTATCGAAGTAGTCCATAACCAAATTGTACAAATATTTACCCATTCTGTCTATTTATTTTCTCAGAATTCAATGCTTTAATTGTACAGATAATAGAGTAGAGAGGAGATCTTGAAGATGACATCAAGAGAACGTGTAAAGAAAGCTGTTACTATGGAGAAAGTAGATCGGATTCCCCACTTCCTTCCCGATAAAGAGGAAAATGATCTGATCTGGCTGTGGATGGAAAAACCTGCTCCCAAAATGGATTGGACAAATCGGGGAGAACACGATTTTATGACAGACTGCTGGGGTGTGACAGTTAAACGGATGGCCGGTGGTATCCTGGGGCGGGGCGAGGTTCGTGGAGG
>CBDVAD010000372.1:0-4023 GCA_965371875.1 uncultured bacterium | reverse complement strand
GGATATAATTTTATCTCATATACCAGTGATTCAACTCTTCGAATTGCCGATTGGGATTTTTTATTCCCAATAATTATATCTTTAATACTAATAATAATAGATCTGTCTATAACATCAATAGAAATGTCCTCTATGTTTGTTCCAAGAATATCACTTTCTTCCTTAAAGAAACATTCAAGAAAAAATCCATTCACCTTTTCTATTACAAGATTGCTGTCAAGAATTAATATCCCTGCCCGGAGAGAATAAATAATTTTTTCATTATAATCTTTCAAAAAGGTAATCTCATGAATAAAACTTTCCATAGATTTCTTATTCTGATTTAGCTGAAGTGTCATCTCATTAAATCTCTGAAATAACTTCCCTACTTCATTTCCTGAATTATGGTCAATTTTGACATTATAATTACCTTTACGAATCCCCTCCATAGCTGCTATAAGCTTGCTTATAGGCTGGGTAATTCTCCCGGAAAAAAAGAAACTTAAGATTATTGTAAATAATCCTACAATAAAAGATACAGTTAATAATGTTTTATTTATACTTGAGAGAATACTCAAATAGGGTTCATTCGACAGAAGGAGAATTAGAATAAACTCTTCTTCACCATTATTCTTTTGTAATTTACCCAGTTTTCGAAATGCTGCATTATAAGAACCTTCTTCAAGCTGTTAATTCCCGCTCTTAAACTAAACTATTAACTCTTTTTTCCCGAAATGAATTTTTGAAAGGAAATTTAATTAAGGGGAATAAACCGGGAACAAGGTACGAGTTACAGCTCTGCTTGATCCCGATCTATCAAAATAATACTACTCAATATTTCGGAAACAGGCTATCCATACTTTATACTATCTTTCTCATTCTCTCACTTTTTGTGTCCAATTTGTGGTTCACCTGTAAAATATCATGGGAGTTATGAAAAGAATTTATATGACAAGGCAATTGATATTCACCGAGTCATATGTCGTAATCCTGAATGTAGGCGTACCCATGCCATAATCCCGTCTTTTTCTGTTCCAGGATGCTCTATTGGTACAAAAGAGTTAAATAATTTCATTAAGGCCATGAATAGAGGAAAAACAGTTGAAGAGGCTGGTCAATGTTTTATAGATGCAGGAATGAGTCCCGATTATCCTGAATCTATCCACAAACGATTAAAACGTTATAGGTCAAGAATTGAAACCATTTTTGAACCGGTGACATTTCTATTTGTATGTTATTCACAGCTGATTCTCCATCTGGTTGATAATAACAGTGATCCGGTCTCAAAACTGCATCAGCTCTGTTACGAGAGAAAGTTTAATCCAGTGCTCTTTTCCCGAACAAATATCCTGGCCTTTAGAGATAATAATTCCATACACAGGTTTTCACATAACACTATCTTCAGAGTTCCTCCATAGCTTTAGTAAATTGATCCTGAAACCAATTTCAGGAGGAAATTAAATGGATTTTGAAGAAAGAGAAAGAGTTCGTACTCAAATAGCTGACTTCCGTTACTCGGTTGTGGCAGAGCTATGCAATCCTTATTTATCTGATGAAGAAAAGAAGTTATTACTTAAGGAAAAGTCAGCAAGACAGTATGTTATTCCGGGATCAACAAAGACAGGGATATCATCTGAGACAATTCGCAGCTGGGCTACAAAGTATAGACTACATGGAAAAGAAGGCCTGCTTCCCAAACAGAGGGAAGATAGAGGTCGCCCCAGATCTTTTGAAGATAAAGAAGCTCAGGCAATTATCGAGAAGTTAGAGAAAAAACCAGAACTAACCGTATCATCAGTTATTAAAAAGCTAAAAAAAGACGGAGTAATCGAATCAAAAATAAGCTCATCTTCACTCTCAAGATTTATTACAGCAAATAATCTGACAAAAAAAGAAAGATCTAAGATATCAGATGATAAAGATCAACGGCGATTTGCATTCGAAGGACCTTTAGAATGTGTCCAGGCTGACGCAATGCATGGCTTTCCTATTCCTAACGGTCAAGGAAAAAAGAAAAAAGTCATATTGCTTGCCTTTATAGATGATGCGACAAGGCGTATTCTTTATGCCCGTTTTGATTTCAGTGAAAAATCTCTTCTTTTCGAGAAGGGGATAAGTCATATTCTAAAAGCACACGGTAAAATCGGTCGTATATACGTCGATAATGGGTCAACCTTTGTCTCAAACCAGACAAAAAGGATTGTAGAGACTCTTGGCATTTATATTATCCATTCAAAACCTTACAGACCTCAAGGTCGAGGTAAAATAGAGCGGTTCTTTCGTACTGTAAGACAATCCTTTCTCAGGCTAATAGATGAGGATGAAATACAAAGTCTTGAACAACTTAATGCTCTCTTTTCAAACTGGTTGGAAACTGAATATCACAGGAAAATACACTCATCATTGGGAGTAACACCCCTTGATGCATGGCTTTCAAAGTGTGAAAGAATAAAGCGAATAGATCCTTTTATTGACATCGACCAAATGTTTCTGCATCAAACTACCAGACGTGTCTATAAAGATTCTATAGTTTCTGTTTATGGAGTAGCTTTTGAAGTACCTTCAGTACTTATTGGGAAAAGAGTAACTATTATCTTTGACCCAAGACCCCCAATAAGTAGAATTACAGTAAAATATGATGGTAAAGATTATGGAGAAGCAAAGCCGGTAGATCTGTATGCTAATACAAAGGTCAAACGAAACAAAAACTTCACTGGTGAAATAGAATCTATTCCACTCGAAAATAATCAGAAAAATGCAGTAGGAGGTTTGTTGTGAAGCAGAAAGAGATACTCTCCTATTTTAATTTGGAGTCACATCCATTTGACAAAGAAATTAAAACTGATGATCTTATGAAATTACCTACAATTGAAAAGGCTGCCCAGGAATTGAACCTGCTTATTGAAACAAAAGGAATTGGTCTTCTAACAGGGCCTTCAGGATGTGGAAAATCTTCTTTAATTCGAGTAACTGCATCAGGGTTAAATCCTGGATTGACCAAGCCTTTTTACATAAGCCATACTTCGCTGGGAACAGGTGAATTTTATCAGTCTTTTGCTGCTGCTTTGGGTTTATCTCCCGGGGGTAGAAGAAGTTCCGTTTTCAGACGAATTAAAGATTTCATAATCAGCCTTAATGATCAGCAGAGGATTCATCCTGTCATTTTTATTGATGAGGCTCATTCTCTTTCAAGCGATACATTAAAAGAGATTCGTATGTTGACTAATTTTGATTATGATTCAAAAAATGCCTGCACCATTGTTCTTTCGGGACACTCAGATTTAAGACAGAAACTAAATCTCAATATATTCACTTCACTTGCAAACAGCATTACCTATAGCATTCTGCTGGAGGCTTTACCTGCAGACGAAACCTTTAGCTATATTGAAAGCAGAATAAACTCGACAGGAGGAGCAGCTTCTTTATTCACAAAGAGTGCCATGAAACTAATTCATGATATTTCCGGAGGTATTCTTCGTACTACCGGAAATGCTGCATGGCAATCGATGATTAAAGCCTTCCAGTTACAATCAAGGCAGATAGAAAAAGAACATGTTCAGATGGTTACAAGGCATTAAAAAAAAATAGTAATTTTTAAATATATTACCCGGTGACTAAAATCCCGGGTTATTTTATGCGCATACGTTTTCCCGGTTTCTGTCAGGCACAGAGATACTGTGGGATTTCATGGTTTCCCAAGACATTTTCTGGAGAAAAGATTGCGGGAACAAGGAATAAAATAATGCGGGAATTAACACCTCTGATAATACAGTTTTAACGGTTGCAATAACTTTGTTTATAGTATTTACACCAGGTGAAACTTTTTTTAGTCTACTTCTAAAATCTAATAAATCAGCACGCTTTATTTCATTGATAGATTTTTCAGAAAAGATTGAATCAGTATAAACATATTTTTCTAACCATCGTCTTGATTTTGAAACATGACTTTTTCCAATACTTTTACCTTCATCAAGTAATCGTGCTACTCTCGGGCATTCTTCCCATATAAAGAAACTTGCGGAGTATTCTCTAAAGGTATTTGAT